>NZ_VRVF01000030.1:0-55421 GCF_008040045.1 Methylobacterium sp. WL8
TCGGATAACGAAGCTCGCTTCGATCGTAGCGGGTCCGGTTCTCAGTCGTCCACATCGGCAGCCTCCACACAGGCAGCCTTGAATCACAAACCCCTCACCTCACTCAATATGTCGCCGGACAGACACTCAATAGCTGCGGCTATTTCGTCGTGCAGCACATCGCCATCAAGCTCTGGATCGCTCAGATCGAGGCCCGCTGTCTTTGCGGCAGCCCTCAATTTCTCAACCTCATCAGCAGCCCAATCATCTAGCCGGGCGTCCCACCGAGCGGGATCATTCCGGATATTCGAAGCGATCCAGTCGCGCACAAAGCTTGATGCTTGCTCGGCCATACCCATCTCCTGATCGGCGGCAAGTATACGCCAGCGTTAGTTATCGCGCGACGGACCGGAACAGGAACGCGAGCCTCAACCGTTCGAAGTCGGATTTCGAACCGACCTACTACCCATCGACTCTATGACTTGTTGACTCGCCGTTTCTAGATTCCGGGCTCCGCTGCGCGGCCCCGGAACGACGGAGGGGATGTTTTGCGAAACCCTGTCCGCGAGACGAGGCCGCCTCAGAGCTTCGTCCCAAAGATCTCCGCCACCTGCGGGATGTCCTTGTCGCCGCGGCCGCACAGGTTCATCACCATGAGGTGGTCGGCGGGCTTGTTCGGGGCCATCTCCAGCACCTTGGCCAGCGCGTGGGCCGGCTCCAGCGCCGGGATGATGCCTTCCTGCATCGAGCACAGCTTGAACGCGCCCAGCGCCTCCTGGTCGGTGGCCGAGAGGTAGGTGACGCGGCCGGATTCGTGCAGCCACGCGTGCTCGGGGCCGATGCCCGGATAGTCGAGGCCGGCCGAGATCGAGTGCGCGTCCGCGATCTGCCCGTCGTCGTCCATCAGCAGGTAGGTGCGGTTGCCGTGCAGCACGCCCGGCCGGCCGCCCGAGAGCGAGGCCGCGTGCAGGCCGGAGGACACGCCGTGCCCGGCGGCCTCGACGCCGAAGATCTCGACCTCGCGGTCGTCGAGGAACGGGTGGAACAGCCCCATCGCGTTCGAGCCGCCGCCGATGCAGGCCACGAGCGAGTCGGGCAGCCGCCCCTCGGCCTCCAGCATCTGCTCCTTGGTCTCGCGGCCGATGATCGACTGGAAGTCGCGCACCATCGCCGGATAGGGATGCGGGCCGGCGACCGTGCCGATGCAGTAGAACGTGTCGGCGACGTTGGTGACCCAGTCGCGCAGGGCCTCGTTCATCGCGTCCTTGAGGGTCTTGGTGCCGGACTCGACCGGGATCACCTCGGCGCCGAGCATCTTCATCCGGAAGACGTTGGGCGCCTGGCGCGCCACGTCGACGGCGCCCATGTAGACGACGCAGGTCAGGCCGAACCGGGCGCAGAGGGTCGCGGTGGCGACGCCGTGCTGGCCGGCGCCGGTCTCGGCGATGATCCGCTTCTTGCCCATCCGCCGGGCGAGCAGGATCTGCCCCAGCACGTTGTTCACCTTGTGCGAGCCGGTGTGGTTCAGCTCGTCGCGCTTGAAGTAGATCTTCGCGCCGCCGCAATGCTCGGTCAGCCGCTCGGCGAAGTAGAGCGGGCTCGGCCGGCCGACATAGTGCTTCAGGTAGCCGTCCATCTCGGCCTGGAACGTCGGGTCGGCCTTCGCCGCGGCGTAGGCCTCCTCCAGGGAGAGGATCAGCGGCATCAGCGTCTCGGCGACGAAGCGGCCGCCGAAGATGCCGAACCGGCCGCGCTCGTCGGGGCCGGTGCG
This sequence comes from Methylobacterium sp. WL8, assembly GCF_008040045.1. Taxonomy (NCBI): domain Bacteria; kingdom Pseudomonadati; phylum Pseudomonadota; class Alphaproteobacteria; order Hyphomicrobiales; family Methylobacteriaceae; genus Methylobacterium; species Methylobacterium sp. WL8. The sequence goes on from NZ_VRVF01000030.1 coordinate 1,751, forward strand.
GAACGAGTTCGGAGGGGGAGACAGGGTCACGGGTCGCGTCCTTGTTCGCGAGGGTGGGGTCGCGACGCGGTGATCGCGATGGGCCGTCCGGGTGCGGGGCGCACCGGGCGGGCCGTGTGGGGTCGGGTTTGCGGTCAGATCGCCCCGCGGGTCAACACGCGCCGGCGCATGGCGGACGGGGCCGACCGTCGCGGCGGGAAACGAAAAGGCCGGGCGTCGCCGCCCGGCCTCCGTCGTCCGATCCCGTTCGGGCCGGGCTATTGCGGCTTGTCGGCCGGGACCCCCTGCACGCTGCCGTTGGCCTTCAGGTCCTGGGCCTTCTGCTCGGCCGCAGGGTCGGCCTTGGCCGGCGCGTCGGTGGTCGCGGGCGCCGGCGGCGCGGTCGGCGCGGGCGCCGTGTCGGAGGAGGGCGACGGCCCGCTGCTCTCGGGCGCCGACTTCTGCTCGACCGCGTTGCGGTTCTCGGACCCGGCGCCGGCGGGCGCGCCCGGCGGCTTCTCGGTGACGGGCTTGTCGGTCTTCACGTCGGCGGGCTTGGCCGGGCTGTCCTTGCCCTCGGAGGCCTTGCCGGCGGCCGGCTTCTCCGAGGTCGGCTTGTCGGCCGGCTTCTCGGCAGCCTTCGCATCAGCCGGCTTCTCGGCGGGCTTGGCGGCGTCCGCGGGCTTCGCCGCGTCGGCCGGCTTGGCCGCGTCCGCAGGCTTGGCCTCCGCCGCCTTCTCGGCCACCGGGAGCGGCTTCGGGCTGTCCGACAGGGTGTGGAGGTAGGCGATGACGTTGGCGCGTTCCTGCGGCGACGAGATGCCGGCGAACGCCATCTTCGTGCCCTTCACGTAGGCCTTCGGGCTGGTGAGGAATTCGTCGAGGTCGGCGTAGGTCCAGGCGCCGCCCTTCTCCTTCATCCCGGCCGAGTACTCGAAGCCCTCGTGGCCGCCCTTCTTGCGCTCGACCACCTCCCACAGGTCCGGGCCGACCTTGTTCGGGCCGCCCTTCTCGAAGCTGTGGCAGGCCTGGCAGGCCTTGGTGCCGCCCTGGCCCTTCTCGACGTTGGCCGAGGCCAGGCGCACCGCGATCGGCTCGACCTTGGCGGCCTCGGGCGCGGCGGCGCTCTCTTCCTTGGCCTCCGGCAGGTCGTAGCCGGCCTTGCCCGCGGGCTTGGGGTGGTAGATCAGCTCGGCGACGAAGCCCGATCCGGCCACGAACAGCAGGGCGCCGAGGACCGCACCGGCCACCTTGTTCAGCTCGAACGAGTCCATGCTCTCTTCAACTCCTGTCGCGCTGCGCGGCGGGCCGGCCCACGCCCGGCGTGCCAGCGCCGGACTTTGGAAGATTTCGAGGGTGCTTAGCCGCTCCAAGCCGACCTTGACAATGGCGGATCGGGTGACGACGGCCACACGATTGGTCGCACGCCGCCCGCCACCCAACGCGCCCGGGCGCCCTCGGGTGCCCGAACCGGGCCTGTGGCGTGCCCCCGCGGGGCGTTTGGCGTACACCCAGCGGGGCGTACGACCGCGCGCCGGCGCCTTCGATGACAAGGCGGCGGGCGCCTGTTAAGCACCCGTCCGCGGCCGGATCGCTGGCCCCAAATCGCCGCCTCAAAGTCGCTCGCCCGAGATCGCCGACGGATGTCCGATCCCCTCGTCCTGATTCCCGCCCGCCTCGCGGCGACGCGCCTGCCGAACAAGCCTCTGGCGCTGATCGCCGGCGAGGCGATGATCGTCCACGTCTGGCGCCGCGCGGTCGAGGCCGGCATCGGCCCGGTGGTGGTCGCCACCGACACCGCGGAGATCGCCGCCGCGGTCGAGGCGGTGGGCGGCGTCGCGGTGATGACGCGGGCCGACCACCCGTCGGGCTCCGACCGGCTCGCCGAGGCCCTGGAGATCGTCGACCCGCAGGGGAACCACGACGTCGTCGTCAACGTGCAGGGCGACCTGCCGACGATCGACCCGCGCGCCATCGGCGCGGCGGTGGCGCTGCTCGCCGACCGGGCGGTCGACATCGCGACGCTGTGCGCGCCGATCACCGATCCGGCCGAGGCCGACGACCCGAACGTGGTCAAGCTCGTCGGCCACACGGTCGGGCCGGAGCGCCTGCGCGCGCTGTACTTCACCCGTGCCCGCGCTCCGTGGGGCGACGGGCCGCTGTTCCACCATATCGGCCTCTACGCCTACCGCCGCCGGGCGCTGACGCGCTTCATGGCGCTGCCGCCGGGCGAGCTCGAGACCCGCGAGAAGCTGGAGCAGCTCCGCGCCCTGGAGGCCGGGATGCGCATCGACGCCGCGATCGTCGACGACCTGCCGCTCGGCGTCGACACCCCCGCCGACCTGGAGCGCGCCCGCGCCCTGCTCGGCGCCCGCCGCCTCAACTGACGATCCGATGACCGATCCGAAGACCATCAGCTACCAGGGCGAGCCCGGCGCCAACTCGCACATCATCTGCGCGGAGGCCTACCCGGACTGGACGCCGCTCCCCTGCCCCACCTTCGAGGACGCCTTCGCGGCGGTCACCGAAGGCCGGGCGCAGGCCGCGATGATCCCGATCGAGAACTCGATCGCGGGCCGCGTCGCCGACATCCACCACCTGATCCCGACCTCGGCGCTCCACATCGTCGCCGAGCACTTCCTGCCGATCCACTTCCAGCTGATGGTCCTGCCGGGCACGAAGCTGGAAGACCTCAAGTCCGTCCACACCCACGTCCACGCGCTCGGCCAGTGCCGCCGCATCATCCGGCGGCTCGGCCTCAAGGCGGTGGTGGCCGGCGACACCGCGGGCGCCGCCCGCGAGGTGATGGAGGCCGGCGATACGTCCCGCGCGGCCTTGGCGCCGGCTCTGGCGGCGGAGGTCTACGGCCTCGACATCCTCGCCCGCGATGTCGAGGACGAGGCCCACAACACCACCCGGTTCGTGGTGTTCCGGCCCGACGCCCTGCCTGCGGCTTCGGACGACCGGCCGATGGTGACGAGCTTCGTCTTCCGGGTGCGCAACATCCCGGCGGCGCTCTACAAGGCGCTCGGGGGCTTCGCCACCAACGGCGTCAACATGTCGAAGCTCGAGAGCTACATGGTCGACGGCGAGTTCACCGCGACGCAGTTCTACGCCGAGGTCGACGGCCACCCCGAGGAGCCGGGGCTGGCCCGGGCGCTCGCCGAGCTGGCGTACTTCTCGCGCGAGCTGCGGATCGTCGGGACCTATCCGGCCCACCCGTTCCGTGACGCGGCGCGGCCGGCGGCGGAATAGCTCACTCCCGCCCGATCACCCGGTCGACCACCACGTCGGACCAGAAGCCCGGCCGGAAGCCGCGCTTCAGCGCCTCCGGGTCGTAGACGGTCTCGACCCAGGTCAGGAAGTCGAGGCCCCGCGCCTCCCCCTCGATGCGATAGCGCGCGAAGAACGCGTCGAGGATGCCGGTCTTGGCGAAGCGGAAATGGCCGTAGCGGGCCGAGAGCTGGCGCGCCGCCTCCGCCACCGGGCGGTTCTCGTGCAGGATCAGGTAGAGGGCGGCGCCGAGGCCCGCCCGGTCCGCGCCCGACTTGCAGTGCATCACCGCCGGGTATTCGAGGCCGGCGAAGAAGTCGCGCGCCGCCAGGATCGTCTCGCGCGAGGGCGCCTCGCGGGAGCGCAGCACGAACTCGACGAGCTTGAGCCCCTGGCGCTCGCAGGCCTCGCGCTCCAGCGGCCACGAGCCGTGCTCGCGCCCGCCGCGGAGCGAGACCACCGTGCGCACCCCCTCGGCGCGGAAGCGCGCGAGCTGGTGCGGCCCGGGCTGGGCCGCGCGCCACATCTTGCCCGTGCCGACGGGATGGCGGTTGAGGTAGGCCATCCGGAAGATGCCGTGGTCGACGAACAGCATGTTCGCCCAGGCGCCGAGGCGTGCCGGCGCGCCGCTGATCGGGCGCGCGAAGCGCTCGATGCGGGCCATGCGGCGGGCGTAGCGGGTCTCGGGGCTGAGGAAGCGGTTGAACACGGGCTCTCGGGGCTGCGTCGCGGGGCAGGCCCTATCACCGCACCCGGTGGGCGGCAATTCGGCATCGCCCTTGCCTGTCGTCGGCTGCCTTCTGTTCGCCCCGATCGCGGGAGAACCTGACGGCCCGACGCGGGTTGCCCCTCGCGAACCGCACGACCGAACGGAAGGGTCCGGCCATGAGCACCCGCACCACGAGCATCCGCCGGGCCCGCAACGCGGATGTCGGCGCGCTGTCGGCGGTGTTCGATGCGGCGTGGCGCGAGGCCTATCGCGGGATCATCCCGGGCGTCGCCCTGGAGCGGCTGATCGCCCAGCGCGACGGCGCGTGGTGGCGCGCCGCGCTGAGGCGCGGGCGGCCGATCGCGGTGGTCGAGACCGCCGACACGGTGGTCGGCTACGCCGGCTACGGCCGGGCCCGCAGCCGGTCGCTCGGCGTCGAGGGCGAGGTCGACGAGCTCTACCTCCGGCCGGAATACCAGGGCGTGGGCCTCGGGCGGCGCCTGTTCCTGGCGGTGCGCAACGACCTGGCCGACCACGGCCTGACCCGGGTCGGCGCCTGGACGCTGGAGGACAACGCCCGCGCCGCCGAGTTCTACGCGGCCTTGGGCGGTCGGCCCGGCCCGCGGGCGCTCGACCGCCTCGCCGGCGTGCCGCTGCCCAAGGTCGGCTACCTGTTCGGCTGACGCTTCTCCGCGTTCGTCGCGGGCGGCGGCGCGGCCCGGATTTGCTTCGGCGCCGAGGCGCTTTAAGAGACCGGCCCAACGGGGCGAGGCCCCGATCCACGGGACGCCAGCGCCATGATCATCGACAACATCTCGATCGGCAAGAATCCGCCGCACGACGTCAACGTCATCATCGAGGTGCCGCTCGGCGGCGAGCCGATCAAGTACGAGATGGACAAGGAGGCCGGCGCGCTCGTCGTGGACCGCTTCCTCTACACCCCGATGTTCTACCCGGGGAATTACGGCTTCATCCCGCACACCCTGTCCGGCGACGGCGACCCCTGCGACGTGCTCATCGCCAACACCCGCGCCGTGCTGCCGGGCGCGATCATGAGCGCGCGCGTGGTCGGCGTGATGGTGATGGAGGACGAGGGCGGCGAGGACGAGAAGATCATCGCCGTGCCCTCGCGCCACCTGACCAAGCGCTACGACCGGATCGAGAACTACACCGACCTGCCCGAGATCACGATCGAGCAGATCCAGCACTTCTTCGAGCACTACAAGGATCTCGAGCCCGGCAAGTGGGTCAAGTTCGTGCGCTGGGGCGACAAGACCGAGGCCCACCGCCTGATCCAGGAAGGCATCGACCGCGCCACCAAGGCCAAGGGCTGAGCTGCAAAGGCCTGAGGGAGTTCCGCGCGGCCTGATTCGAAGGCCGCGCGCCTCCTCCCTCCCCCCGCAGACGGGCTCCCGTAGTCACACATGTCGTCACGGCCTCGGACGACCCGCGGGTTCCCCTCTCCCCGCGGGCGGGGAGAGGCCTGCACGGACCTCGTCGTCCGTGCGGGAAGCGAAGGCGAAGCCGCAGCGGCGGTGAGGGGGAGCTTCCGAAAGAGCCACGTCCGGCGTCGCCCCCTCACCGTCGGCTGCCGCCTCGCTTTGCCGACGACGAGGTCGGCAAAGCCCTCTCCCCGCATGCGGGGAGAGGGGATGCGCGTAGAGTGCATCGCCAGAAGCCGGGATGTCTGAATTCCGTCGGCAGAGCGGCGGGGAAACCGAGCGCGTTACCGCCACGACCTGAGGCGCCTCACAGCGCCTCGCCGCGCAGCAGCCGCGGTTGGGTGCCGCGCGAGGCGGCGGCCTCGCCGACGAAGAAGCGCTTGAGGCCGGGCAGTCGGTCGACGAGGCCGAGGCCCAGGTCGCGGGCGATGCGGACCGGCAGGGCGTCGTTCGAGAACAGGCGGTTGAGGCCGTCGGTGGCCGCCGCCATCGCCAGCGTGTCGAACCGGCGCGCCCGCTCGTAGGCGACGAGCACGTCGGCCGCGCCCGGATCGAGCCCGAGGCGCAGGGCGCCGGTGACCGCCTCCGCCAGCGCCGCCGCGTCGGCGAGGCCGAGGTTCAGCCCCTGGCCCGCGATCGGATGGATGACGTGGGCGGCGTCCCCCAGCAGCGCCAGGCGCTCGCCGTGGAAACGCCGGGCGATGCCGAAGGCGAGCGGGTGGGCGCTCGGCCCCTGCTCCAGCGCCAGCTGCCCGAGCTGAGGCGTGAACCGCCGCTCGATCTCGGCCAGCACCGCGTCGGGCTCGCCCCCGAGCAGGGCGTCGACGTCGGCGGCCCGCTCGGTCCAGACGATCGAGGAGCGGTGGCCCTGCGGCCCGTCGGCCAGCGGCAGGATCGCGAACGGGCCGCTCGGGAGGAAGTGCTCGGTCGCCCGGCCGCCGTGCGGGCGGGCGTGCAGTACCGTCGCGACGATGCCCACCTGCGGGTACGACCAGCCGACCCAGCCGATCCCGGCCGCCTCGCGCAGGCGCGAGCGCGCTCCGTCGGCGGCCACGAGCAGGGCCGTCCGCAGGTCGCGCCCGTCGGCGAGCGTGGCGCGGATGGTGTCGCCGTCGGGCGTCGCGCGGGCGATCCCGACCGGCTCCAGCGCGACGCCGGCCGCCTCGCAGGCCGCGCGAAGGGCTTCCACAAGCGCCTCCGCCTCGACCATGTGGGCGAAGGGGCCGTCGGCGTCCCGCGGCGTCTGCGCGAAGGTGAGGAAGACCGGGCGCACCGGGTCGGGGAGCCGGCTGTCGCTGATCGCCATCTCGGTGATCGGTGCGGCCGCCGCCCCGAGCCCGTCCCAGATCCCGAGCCGCTCCAGCATGCGCCGGCCGCCCGCCGCGATGGCGAAGGCCCGGCCCCGCTGCCGCACGGCCGCCTGCGCGAGCCCCGGATCGCAGACCGTGACCGCGAGCGCATCCCCGTGCGCCTGGCGCAGGGCCAGGGCCAGCGACAGGCCCGGGATGCCCGCGCCCGCGAGCAGCAGGTGGCGGCTGCCCGGGCGGGTCGTCGAACCCCTCATCGCCTCGTCCTCATCGTTCGTGCATCCCGCCTCGCGGCGTCCCGGCAGTGACACCGCTTCCGCCCGCAGGCAACGCCCGGCGCGGGCGGGCGGTCCCGGAGTGGCGCCGTCGCAGGCCGAGCGCGATGGCGGGCGCGATGGCGAGGCGGGCCGTGCGGATGCTATGGCGGAGGCGTCCCCGCCGAGAAAGCCCGCCGCACCGCCATGCCGTCCGATCCCGTCCTGCCGCCCGAGCCGGCCTCGCCGACCAACTCCGACATCGTCGCCGAACTCCTCGCCATCCTCGACCTCGAGCGGCTGGAGACCGACCTGTTCCGCGGCGTCAGCCCGCAGAACGGCTGGAAGCGGGTGTTCGGCGGGCAGGTGGTGGGGCAGGCGCTGGTCGCCGCGACCCGCACGGTGCCGAGCGCCCGGGCGCCGCACTCGCTCCACGCCTACTTCCTCCTCGGCGGCGATCCCAGTGTGCCGATCGTCTACGAGGTCGAGCGCATCCGCGACGGCCAGAGCTTCACCACGCGCCGGGTCAAGGCGATCCAGCACGGCCGCGCGATCTTCGCGATGACCGCCTCGTACCAGGTGACGGAATCCGGCCACGCCCACCAGGCGGCGATGCCCGAGGCGCCGCCGCCGGAATCGCTGCCCGACACCAAGTCCCTGCTCGCCAAGGGCGTGCCCGGCATCCCCGCGGCGGTGGCCGGCTATTTCGGCCGTCCCCGCCCGATCGAGCTGAAGCCGGTCGACCTGCGGCGCTACCTCGAAGGCGGGCCGCAGGCGCCCCTGTGCAATGTCTGGCTGCGCGCGGCCTCGACGCTCCCCGACGACCCGGCGATCCACCAGGCGGTGCTCGCCTACGCCTCGGACATGACCCTGCTCGACGCCACGCTGATCGCCCACGGCCGCTCGGTGTTCGATGCCGACATCCAGTCGGCGAGCCTCGACCACGCCCTGTGGTTCCACCGCCCGTTCCGGGCCGACGACTGGCTGCTCTACGCGCAGGACAGCCCCAACGCGGCGGGCGCCCGGGGTTTCGCCCGCGGCCAGATCTTCTCGCGCGACGGGACGCTGGTGGCGTCGGTGGCGCAGGAGGGCCTGATCCGCCCGCGGTCGGCCTAGTTTCGCGCCAAACCCTTCGGCGGCGGCCTTGGTGGCCGTTCGATTGAGCTTCGATCGAGCAAGATGCCTGCTCAGGAGGCATCTACTGCTCAGCTTGCGCCCGCCGCCGCGCCAGTGCGCGACCAATGCGTGTGCATTCGGGACGGATGCGAAAAGGTTCCCGAAAACGTCGGCCCTGGCATAGTCCTTGAATGACGGCCCGGCGATCGCGGGGCCATTCCGGCCCTGCGCGACCATTCCCGGACCGGGGCCCCCTGCCGAGCGTCGGCTGCGGCGGACGGTTCCCAAGCCACAGCAGGGGGCGCCACCCATGAAAATCGTGATGGCCATCATCAAGCCGTTCAAGCTGGAGGAGGTGCGCGACGCGCTGACCGGCATCGGCGTGCACGGCCTGACGGTGACCGAGGTCAAGGGCTACGGCCGCCAGAAGGGCCACACCGAGATCTACCGCGGCGCGGAATACGCCGTGAGCTTCCTGCCCAAGCTGAAGATCGAGGTCGCGGTCGCCGCCGACCTGACCAGCACGGTGATCGACGCCATCGCGGGCGCCGCCCGCACCGGCCAGATCGGCGACGGCAAGATCTTCGTCATGCCGCTGGAGAAGGCCGTCCGGATCCGCACCGGCGAGACCGACGCCGACGCGCTCTGAGCGGCCGGCGACAGACGCCGTCCCTCCCTCCATTCTGCCTCGCATCCATCCTGACAGCACCGCGACCCGGGAGTCTCGTGTCCATGAAACTTCGTAACGCCCTCGCGCTCGGACTGGGAGGGGCCGCGCTCGCCCTCGTCCTCGTCGAGCCGTCCCTCGCGCAGACGCCGGTGCCCGAGGCGGCCTCCGCGCCCGCGCCCGCCGCCCTGGTGCCCAACAAGGGCGACACCTCCTGGATGCTGATCTCCTCGGCCCTCGTGCTGATGATGAGCGTGCCGGGCCTGGCCCTGTTCTACGGCGGCCTCGTGCGCACCAAGAACATGCTCTCGGTCCTGACGCAGGTCTTCGCGATCGTCTCGATCGTCTGCCTGCTGTGGGTGTTCTACGGCTACAGCCTCGCCTTCACCAACGGCGGCGGCATCAACGACTTCGTCGGCGGCTTCTCGAAGGCGTTCCTGAAGGGCGTCGACCCGAACTCGACCGTCGCGACCTTCTCCAACGGCGTCGTCATCCCGGAATACGTCTACATCTGCTTCCAGATGACGTTCGCGATGATCACCCCGGCCCTCATCGTCGGCGCCTTCGCCGAGCGGATGAAGTTCTCCGCGCTCGTGGTGTTCACCATCCTCTGGGTGACGCTGATCTACTTCCCGATGGCGCACATGGTCTGGTACTGGGGCGGCCCGGACGCGGTCGGCAACGCCGCCAAGGCCCTGGCTGCCGCCACCGACGACGCCTCGAAGGCGACCGCGCAGGCGGCCCTCGACGCCGTCAACGCCGACGCGGGCTTCCTGTTCAAGAAGGGCGCCCTCGACTTCGCCGGCGGCACCGTCGTGCACATCAACGCGGGCATCGCCGGCTTCGTCGGCTGCCTGATGCTCGGCAAGCGCATCGGCTACGGCCGTGACCTGCTCGCCCCGCACTCGCTGACCATGACCATGATCGGCGCCTCGCTGCTCTGGGTCGGCTGGTTCGGCTTCAACGCCGGCTCCAACCTCGAGTCGAACGGCACCACGGGCCTCGCCATGATCAACACCTTCGTCGCCACGGCGGCGGCGGCGGTGTCCTGGCTGTTCGTGGAGTGGGCGATGAAGGGCAAGCCGTCGCTGCTCGGCATGGTCTCCGGCGCCATCGCCGGCCTCGTGGCCGTCACCCCGGCGTCCGGTTTCGCCGGCCCGATGGGCTCGATCGTCCTCGGCCTCGTCGCCGGCGGCGTCTGCTTCGTGATGTGCTCCACCGTGAAGAACGCGATCGGCTACGACGACTCGCTCGACGTGTTCGGCGTGCACTGCATCGGCGGCATCCTCGGCGCCCTGGCGACGGGCATCCTGGTCGACCCGAAGCTCGGCGGCGTCGGCATCCCCGACTACGCGACCAAGCCCGGCGAGATGGTGCTCGGCACCTACGACATGATGAGCCAGTTCATCATCCAGGCGGAGGCCGTCGGCCTCACCCTGCTGTGGTCGGGCGTCGGCTCGGCGATCCTGTACAAGCTCGTGGACCTGACCATCGGCCTGCGCGTGACCCAGGACGAGGAGCGCGAAGGCCTCGACATCGCCGACCACGGCGAGCGCGCCTACAACTACTGAGCCGTCGACGTCCCCGAGACGTCCAAGGAAGCCCCGGTGCCCCGCACCGGGGCTTCTTTCGTTCCAGCGAGCCGCCGGCGAGCATGCCCATCAGCCCTCCGACGGGTCCGCCGACGGGTCCGCTCGGCGAGACCGGTGCGGAAGCCTGATCCCGAGGCAGGCGATCGCGCCGCGGACCAGTCCTCCGGCGTCGAGCGATTCGCCGATGCAGTCGATCCCGGCTCGTTCCGCCGCCGCTTGGTAACGATGCGTTAACGAAGCGGCACGGAATTCCGGAAGATCAACTCCTGACGGTGCGTTCGGCTGTGGTGCGACGGCAACACATCTTGGCGATAGAACTGTCCAGCTCTGGATTGCCTCTTTGCTAGGCAATTGCCCGCAAGATGTTTTTGCGGAGGTTGGGAACTTTCGGCACCTTGGCCGCAGCAAAAAACAAACGGGGCTCGGACTATGACCTTGAAGCTGTTCCTCCAGGGCGCCACGGCGTCGATCGCCACGCTGCTCTGCGTCGGACAGGTGTCGGCCGCCGACCTGTCGGCTCGGCCCGCCCCGCCGCCCGTGCCGGAAGCCTGCAAGGTCGCGATCACCTTCCCGGCCTATGGCGGCGTGATCAAGCAGAACCCGAACCCGAGCTGCTTCACCATCGGCGGCCTCGGCGAGATCTACGTCGGCGGCGCGGTGACCGGCTACGCCTACACCCAGACCAACCCGTTCAACACGCTCGTCACGCCCCCCGGCGTGCCCAACGACCGCGCCGGCCGCGTCGACTTCTCGAACCTGCAGGGCTTCATCCAGAAGGCCGACGGCCCGTTCCAGTTCTACGTGGCGGTCGGCGCCTACACGATCCCCGGCCTCGGCGCGCCGATCTACAGCGCCTTCGACCAGACCGACCTGCTCTTCACCCCGGTCTCGATCGCGTTCGGCAAGTATCAGATCAACGACGAGTGGTCGCTGCAGGGCGGCCGCATGCCGACCAACATCGGCTCGGAGCTGCCGTTCACCTTCCAGAACCTGAACATCTCCCGCGGCCTGCTGTTCAACCAGGAGAACGTGATCAACCAGGGCGTGCAGGTGAACTACGCCAGCGGCCCGTGGGCGGCCTCGCTGGCTGCGACCGACGGCTTCTTCTCGGGCGAGCTCAACTGGATCACCGGCCTGATCACCTACAAGATCGACGACGCCAACACGATCGGCATCAACGGCGGCACGCACTTCAGCAGCTTCAACTCCGGCCTGCAGAGCCTGCGCTTCCAGTACGCCACCCCCCTGGCGCTGCAGAACAGCAGCATCGTCAGCCTGAACTACACCTACGCGGCCGGCCCCTGGATCGTGACGCCCTACATCCAGTACACCAACGTCGAGCGCAACGCCGCCTTCGGGCTCAACGGCGCCGAGACCTTCGGCGGCGCGATCCTGGCGAGCTACGCCTTCACCGACAACTTCGCGCTCGCCGGGCGCTTCGAGTACATCGCCCAGACCGGCAGCCGCTTCAGCGTGATCCCCGCGACCTCCGTGCTGTACGGCCCGGGCAGCGAGGCGCTGTCCTTCACCGTCACGCCGACCTTCACCTTCGGCCAGTACTTCCTCCGCGGTGAATACTCGCGGGTCGAGCTCTACGACATCAGCCGCGGCAACCTCGCCCTCGGCACGCTCGGCACCGGCTTCGGCCGCACCGGCAACCGCACCTCGCAGGACCGCTACATGGTCGAGACCGGCATCACCTTCTGAGGCCGGCACCGCGCGGGACCGCTCATCCGGTCCCGCACTTGCGACCGAACGAAGAAGGGGCGGCGCCGATGCGCCGCCCCTTCTTCGTCTGCGCCTCGTCCGGCCTGCCGGGCGAGGCGGTCCGCGCTCAGGCGGCCTGCGTCAGCGCCGCCTTCTGCTGGGCGAAGGCCCAGTCGAGCCACGGCGTCAGGGCCTCCAGGTCGCTCCGCTCCACCGTGCCGCCGCACCAGATGCGCAGGCCGGGCGGCGCGTCGCGGTAGGCGCCGATGTCGAGGGCCACGCCCTCGCGCTCCAGGGTCTCGACGATGCCCTTGGCGACCCGCTCCACCACGGCGTCGCCCAGCGCGAGCACGTCCGCGTCGGCGATGACGAGGCACACGCCGGTGTTGGAGTAGGTCGCCGGGTCGACCGCGAGGTTGGCGATCCAGGGCGTGCGCGCGACCCAATCGTGGATCACCTTCGCGTTCCCGTCGGCCCGCGCGTGCAGGGCGTCGAGCCCGCCGAGCGATTGCGCCCAGGCGAGCGTGTCGAGGTAGTCCTCGACCGCGAGCATGGAGGGCGTGTTGATGGTGTCGCCGGAGAAGATCCCCTCGATCAGCTTAGCCCCCTTGGTGAGGCGGAACACCTTCGGCAGCGGCCAGGCCGGGACGTGGCTCTCCAGGCGGGCGACGGCGCGGGGCGAGAGCACCAGCATGCCGTGCGCCGCCTCGCCGCCCATCACCTTCTGCCAGGAGAAGGTCACGACATCGAGCTTGTCCCAGTCGAGCGCCTGCGCGAAGGCGGCCGAGGTCGCGTCGCAGATCGTGATGCCCTCGCGGTCGGCGGCGATCCAGTCGCCGTCCGGCACCTTCACCCCGGCGGCGGTGCCGTTCCAGGTGAAGACCACGTCGTTGGCTTTCGTGTCGATCGCCGACAGGTCGGGCAGCACGCCGTAGGGCGTCTGGTGGATGCGGGGGCTGATCTTGAGCTGCTTCAGGGTGTCGGTGACCCATTCGGAGCCGAACGCCTCCCAGGCCGCCACCTCCACGGTCTTCGGCCCGAGCATCGACCACATCGCCATCTCGACGGCGCCGGTGTCGGAGGCCGGGACGATGCCGATTCGGTAGTCGGCCGGCACCCGCAGCACCGCCCGCGTCAGGTCGATCGCCTGCTTCAGTTTGGCCTTGCCCGCGGGCGAGCGGTGCGAGCGGCCGAGCGGCGCGTCGGCCAAGGCCGCCGGCGTCCAGCCGGGGCGCTTGGCGCAGGGGCCGGACGAGAAATGGGGTAAGCGCGGGCGTGTGTCGGGTCGGCGCAACATCAGATCCATCCTTACAGATGGGCGCACCTCGTCGGGGAGGCGTGTCCCGCCGCCGGGATGCGCCGATCCGAGCATCGGCGCAATCATGGGGGGCTTGGAAAAATCTTCACCGGGCGTCCCGGTTCGGCGCCCCCGACGCCGGTCCGGCATCAGATCGGCTCGGATACCGGAATGAAGAGGCCACGAATACAACGCGGATTTCGCACCGCGATCTGCGTATGGCTCTTTTGCTTGAATCCCGACCCGGGATAGAGTTCGCCGCCCTCGGTAAAAATTCCCCTCACCGTATCGTAGGGTTCGAGGTCCAAGTCTTCGTCGCACGATTGATCGATCATGCGTGAAGGTGGTTGATGACGGCGCAGTCCAAAAACCGAAGCAGCTGATCGGAATGCTGGTCGTTCTTAATGTTTTTGTTTTTTGGCAGAGGAAGGTCCGGCGAGCCTGAGGTCCTATTGAGATCTCCGTCGGACTCGCAACCGACGATGCGAAAGATCGGCACGCGATCTCGGTTCTTCGACCATTCGGACGTGACGGACGCACTACCCGCGCGGCTTCCCCATCAGATCCGGCCGGCGCTCGGCGGTGATCCGCTCGGATTCCGCGCGGCGCCAGGCGCGGATCGCGCCGTGGTCGCCGCCGGTGAGGACGTCCGGGATCGTGCGGCCCTCCCAGTCGCGGGGCCGGGTGTAGTGCGGGTATTCGAGGCGTCCGCCCTCAAAACTTTCCTCGTCGCCCGAGGCCGCCTTGCCCATCACGCCGGGCAGCAGGCGCACGCAGGCGTCGACGAGGGTGATCGCCGCGATCTCGCCGCCCGAGAGCACGTAGTCGCCGATCGAGACCTCCTCGAGGCCGCGCCCCGCGATCACCCGCTCGTCCACCCCCTCGAACCGGCCGCAGACGATCACCGCGCCCTCCCCCGCGCTCAAGGCCCGCACCCGCACCTGCGTCAGCGGTCTTCCGCGCGGGGACATGAGCAGGCGGGGCCGCGCGTCGTCCGGGCCCGTCGCCGCGTCGATCGCCGCGGCGAGCACGTCGCAGCGCAGCACCATGCCGGCGCCGCCGCCGGCCGGGTTGTCGTCGACGTTGCGATGGCGGCCGAGCCCGTGCTCGCGGATGTCGCGGGCCTCGCAGACCCAGTCGCCGCGGGCGAGCGCGCTCCCCGACAGCGAGGCGCCGAGCGGCCCGGGAAACATCTCGGGATAGAGCGTCAGGATCGTCGCCCGCCAGGGGCGCGCGTTCGGCGTCGGGGTCGTCATGGTCGAGGTGGTCATGGTCGGGGCGGTCATGGCCGCTTGATGGCGCCGCGACGCCTGCGCGGTCAACGCCGCGGCCGACACCACGGCACTTGGTGCCGCCCTCGCGCGTTCGGACTGCGATGATCAGATCCGCTTGCGCCGCCCTCCTCGCCCTGACCTTCGCGGCGCAGGCCGCCGAACCCCTCGGGCCCCCCGGCGCGCCGGCCGCGGCCTTCCCGAAACCCGACCGGCCGGTGGCCGAGATCGTGGCGGCGCAATGGGCGCTGGAAAAGGACCGCGAGAAGGCCGACGAGTTCGGGCAGGTCGCCCGCCTGATGGGCTTCAAGCCCGGCGAGACGGTGGCCGACGTCGGCGCCGGCAGCGGCTACTACGTCACGCGGCTGAGCCCGCTGGTCGGGCCGCAGGGCCGCGTGCTCGCCGAGGACGTGACGCCGCGCTACCTCGCCGACCTCGAGGCCCGCCTGCGCAAGGCGGACCTGACCAACGTCACGGTGGTGCGCGGCGAGCCGCACGACCCGCGCCTCGCAGCCGACTCCGTCGACGCCGCGATCCTGGTGCACATGTACCACGAGATCACCCAGCCCTACGGCCTGCTCCACAACCTCGCCGCCGCGATGAAGCCCGGCGGCCGGGTCGGGATCGTGGACGCCGACGACATCCCGTCGCGCCACGGTACGCCGCCGAAACTCCTGCGCTGCGAGCTGTCGGCCGCGGGATATCGCGAGACGAGTTTTTCGGTGCTCGACGGCGGCGTCGGCTACCTCGCGGTGTTCACGGCGCCCGCGGCGGGCGAGCGGCCCGACCCGAAGGCGATCGTCCCGTGCAAGGACGAGGCGACGCGAGGGAAGGCGCGATAGGGGTGGCTTCGGCCGCCGAGACGGCGGCTTCGCGACCCCTCGCAGAGCCTCGCAAGTCCGCTTCCGGGCGTCTCGAGGATGCGAGCCGACGGCCGTGCCGGGTTGAAAGCCGTTCCACGAAGCGGCTGCACACGACGCTTCTGGGCGTGTGAGACCCGATCCGGTCGATCCCTTCGGGATGGCGGATTCGGGCTTCCCTCGGGCGCCGCGCGGGCTGGCCCGATCCGGCCTGTCGATCGGCGCTACGAACCGATGTCGCCGATGCCGGCGAGGCGCGCTTCGATCCAGGTTTGCGCCGCGTCGAGGCTGGCGAAGATCGGCGCTCGATAATCATCGACGCGGCCGAAGCCCGCCTCCAGGAACCACTTGCCCGCGTCCTCCCCATGCTGCTCCGACAACTGCACCAGGATCGCAGCCAGAAACCCGTCGGCGAAGACGAGCCGGCTTTCCTGGTCGTCGCTTCCCGTGGCGACCTGCACAGGCTGTAACTGAAGGGTCATGCCGCAACACGCTCCCCCAGATGCAGGTAGTTGGCCTTGAACTCGGCCAACGCCTTGAGGCGCGGGAGGTCGAGGATGGTCAGTCGGCGATAGCGGAGTTCGATCAGCCCCCGCCGCCGGAGTTCCTGCAGCGTCCGGTTGAGGTGCACGTTCGACAGGCCGGTGGTGTCGGCCAAGACCTCCTGCGTGAGCGGGAGGTCGAAGCTGTTGTTCTCGACCAGTCCCACCACCTGGAGTCGGACCCGAAGCTCACACAGCAGATGCGCGAGCCTCTCCAAGGCCGAGCGGCTGCCGACGTTGACCAGCCACTCGCGCAGCGTCGCCTCGTCCACCAGCGTACTCACCCGGAACGCACGCGCGATCTGAGGATGATGCTCCATCACCTCGGCAACCGTCTCCGGTGCGATGCGGACCACGCGGCAGGCGGACAGGGTGGTGATCGCGTGGTCCATTTTGTCGAGCAACGCCACGTCGAGGTCGCAGAAGTCGCCCGGCACGAGGTAGGCGGTGATCTGGCGGGCGCCGGTCGCCCGCACCTTGTGGCGGCAGGCGATGCCCTCCAGGATCAGGAACACGCCCTCCGGCGCGTCGCCCTCGCGGACGAGGTCGGTCTGCGACGGGACGATCCGGGACGGAGCGCTGATCCGCTCCAGCACCGCCATGTCGGCCTCCGACAGGGGCGCGAAGCCCTTGAGCTTGCGCACGAGCGGATTGTTCCAGCCGGTCGCAGCCTTGGACAGCCGGAGCGGTGTCGGCGCCTCGGCGCTGACAGGTGCGGCGCTGGAGAGGGCGAGTTCGTCCAACAGGGTCACCACGTCCCAAGGCAGGGCGGGCTTGATCAGCCACGGCGCGTTGCGAAAGCTGGTGGCCGCCGGCTCGTCGCGGTGGATGCCGGTGTGGACGAGGAAGGGGATCTCCCGCTGGCGCAGCTCGCGCGACAGGGGGATGCAGGGTCCGTCCCGCAGCTGCACGTCGAGGACGGCCAAGGTCGGCTGCTCGCGCTCGAGGATCTGCACGGCGTCCGCCGTCGTCGCGCAGGGGCCGAGCACGCGGTAGCCCGCCGTCTCCAGCGCTTCGCTGAGATCCATGGCGACGACCGCATCCGGTTCCGCGAGCAGTACGGACGGCTGCTGACTCATCGGATCCATGCATAGCTCCCGTTCACTGCGCCGCAGAGCCAATTGCCGATCGCATGGTTCCAGCACCTAAGTTATAAACGGTGCTCCATCGTATTTGATAGATATCTCTTGCTCTTGGTGTGGTAGCCAACACACCGTCCAGCTGCGTTTCACATAAGTTAAAGCTTAGTCCTGACATTTGACTAGATCGAAGATGCTCGGATACTTCGTCCGTCGTCTGCCGGTGGTTCCGGGCGCAGTCGCTTAGGAGACCACCGTGCTCTTGCCCTTCCCGCGCAAGAGAGCGCCGTGTCCCAGCCTCAGCAAGCCACCGTCCGCAACCGCCTGCTGAAGGCCCTGCCTGCCGACGATTTCGCGCTGCTCCAGCCGCACCTGCAGCGCTTCACCGCCGAGCTACGCCAGACGGTGATCGCGCCCGACGAGCCGATCCGGTCGTTGTTCTTCCCGGAGAACGGCTTTTCCTCGATCGTCAGCGGAAGCGCCGGCAAGGTCGAGGTCGGGTTGATCGGCCGCGAGGGCCTCGTCGGCGCCTCGCCCGTACTGCTCGGCGGGGATCGGACGCCGTTCCACCACTTCATCCAGTCCGCGGGCGAGATGCTGGCGATCGGCATCGCGGATCTGGAAGCGGCCGTCGACGCGAGCCCATCGTTGCGCAAGCTGCTGCTGCGCTACGTCCAGACCCTGATCCTCCAGACGGCGCAGACCGCCTTCGTCAACGCCGCGTACAACATCGACGTGCGCCTCGCCCGCTGGCTGCTGATGTGCCACGACCGCTTGGACGGCGACGACCTCGCGCTCACCCACGAGTTCCTCGCTACGATGCTGGGCGCGCAGCGCAGCACCACCACCCTGGCCATCCAAGCCCTGGAGGGGCACGGCCTGATCCGTGCGCGGCGAGGTCGCATCACGATCCTGGATCGCCCGGCGATGGAGGCGGTTGTGGAGGAAGGCTACGGCCTGCCCGAGCGTGAGTATGCGCGGCTGATCGAGAGTACCTGATGCCCCGGTTCTTCTTCAACGTTCGACACCGCGACGGCGTCTCGGGATTGGCGATCGATGAAGAGGGTGACGAGCTCGCCGACGTGGCGGCGGCCCGGGAGCACGCCCTGTCGGTCGCCCGGAAGATGATCGCGCAGGACCGCCTGACGATGATCCGCGACTGGATGGTGTGTTCGTTCGAGGTCACCGACGAGGCCGGCGACCGGGTGCTCACGGTGCCGTTCGGCGACACCGTTCCGCAGGAGGACGGTTTGGAGTGAACCCGTCGGATCGTACCCTGCGACGCCCGTGAAGCCGCCGCCCGGTCCATGGAACGTCGACAGGGGTCGCAGGCGGAACGTCCGAGACGGCCGCCTCCGCTCGATCGAAGCGGAGCCCGTCTCAGGCCAGCCCGGGCGGCGCCTGAGCGAAGCCCGGATCCGCCATCCCGCAGGGATCGACCGGATTTGGTCTGACTCGCGACGACAGGCCGAAGGCCGCTTCCCGCACGGCGCGGAGCCCGCTCCCGAAGACGAGCGCGAGAGCATCGTCCAGGGCCTCCGGATCACGGAGGACGCCCTATCTCGTCGTGGGGTCGAATCTCTTCGCGCGAGCCGGCATCCGCCCGGCTTGAACACGCCGTGGGTCTCCCCCGACATCCCTCACGAGCGCCAGCGCAGCTCCCGCGTCTCCAGTGGGTTTTCGAACGGGCGGCCGGCGCGGGCGGCTTCCAGCGCCTCGCGCTTCAGGCGGAAATACCATTGCGAGGGCAGGTCGCCCTGGCCGAACAGCACCATGGTGGGTTTCCGGTCGAGGCCGGCCTGGGCGTGCTGGAGCACCTGCTGGTCCTGGGTCAGGAACTGGCGCATCAGCGGGCGGGCGACGGGCTTCAGCAGGTTGAGGCCGGGGATGTTCCAGTAGAGCGCGTTGGTCAGCAACGTGCGGTTCGCCGTCAGCGGCGTCGCGAAGGTGTAGTTCGCGAGGCGCTTGGGCCCCGCCGTGATCCGCTCCAGGCGCACGCCGGGGAGGCGGAACTCGATCTCGACGTCGGGCACCCCGCCGAGCAGGCGGTAGACCGGCGAGCTCGTCGTCGTGGCGTGGCTCGACATGACGAAGCCGTGCGGCACCGGCCGGAAGGTCTTCTTCTTCTCGCGCAGTTCTTTCGACGGCCGGAACCACCAGGAATCGTGGACGAAGGCGACGTGGCCGGGATCGACGAGGCTCAGCGTCGTCAGGTCGAACGAGGCCTCGACCACGAGCTCGACCACGAGGGAGCCGACGGGGTCGAAGTCGAGGGCCGGCAGGGAAGCGGTCTCGCCCGGCGCCCCGAGGTTCGGGTTGACCCAGACGAAGCCGGCGCTCTCGACCACGGGGAAGCGCTGCACCACGATCTTCGAGAAGTCGGCCGCGTCGTGCTCGGAGAGCGTCGGCACGTCGCGGCAGCGGCCTTCGGTGGAGAAGCGCCAGCCGTGGAACGGGCAGACCAGCTCGGCGCCGTCGAAGCCGCCCTTGGACAGCGCCATGCCGCGGTGGGGGCAGCGGTCGCGGAGCGCGAAGGGCGCGCCCGACGCGTCGCGCCCGATCACGATCTGCTCGCCGTTCAGCTCGACCGCGCGCAGCGCCTTGCCCGTCAGCTCCGAGGCCTGGCCGACGCAGTACCACGCGTCCGGCAGCGGCCGGCGCATCGCGTCGGGGTCGAGGGCCTCGTCGGCGGCCGGGTCGCGCGCGGGACCGGTCGCGTGAGGGGCGATCGAAGGGGCCGCGACGGGTGAGACGGACATGGGGTCTCGCAACGGTTCGGGGGCGTCCTCATACGCCGCGTCGCCGGATGGGGAAAGCGAGGCCGCCCCGCCCGCGGCCGCCTGCGCGGGTTGGCCGCCGGGGCCGGCCGCTCTCAGGACCGCGCGATGTCCGCCCGCAAGGTCCGGTCCGCCCGCAAGGTCCGGTCCGCCCGCAAGGTTTGGTCAGGCTTCGGGATCGCGAGGCGCCCGAGCCGTCGGCGCGCGGGCGCGTCGTAGACGCGGACGAGGACGAGGCAGGCCGCGAGCAGCACGACCAGAAAGGCGAGCCCGGCATAGGGGGCGGCGATCCGGTCGGCGACGCCCGGCATGCGCCGGCCGACGGCCTCGACCCAGGCGACGCAGGGCGCGTGCAGGATGTAGAGCGGATAGGAGGCCGCGCCCGCCTTGAGGCAGAGGGCGGCCAGCCGCGGGCCGGGCGTGATCCCGGCGGCGGCGTAGACCAGCGCCGGAAACACGAAAGCCACCACCAGCACGTCGTAGACGGGCTTGACCAGGGCCGGGACCGGCACGACCAGCACCAGCGTCAGCGCCGCGAGGCAGGCGACCGCGCCGGCGTTGCCCGACGCGAGGCGGCGCGGGGCGCCGCTCGCGCGCGCGATCCAGCGGCGATAGAGCAGGACGCCGACCGGGAAGGCGAACATCACCCGGATCAGCCCGGCGTGGACCTCGTTCCAGGTGTAGCCGACGTCGAGGTCGCCGGCCTGGAGGGCGACGGCGCAGAGGCCCGCGAAGGCCAGCGCCACGAAGGCGGCGAGCCGCCGGGCCGACAGGGCCGACAGCCCGTAGAAGAACGCCATGTTGGCGATCAGCTCGAAGAAGATCGACCACGACGGGAAGTTCAGCGGGAAGATCGCAGCCGGCAGGGTCGAGACCGCTGGGGGCGTCGGCAGCATCAGCGCGGAGCACAGGGTCGACAGCGCCAGCGCCGAGGGGGAGAAGCCCGGGCCCTGCCCGACCGCGAAGGAGAGCAGAGCCACCGCGACGGTGAGCGCGAGCCCGAGCGCGTAGAGCGGGTAGAGCCGGATCACCCGGATGCGCAGGAACGCGCGCGCCGGCAGCCCGTCGCGGACCCGCGCCGCGTAGGCGTGCGCCAGGACGAAGCCGCTGAGCACGAAGAACAGGTCGACGGCCAGATGCGTCTCCACCGCGCCGGGCTGGAGGCCGAACAGGTTCGGCGCGTGGCGGACCACCACCAGGATCGCGGCGACGCCGCGCAGCCCGTCGAGCAGCGCGAAGGTGTGGCCGGGCGCGGCCCGGGCCGGGATCGCGGGCGCCGTCATGCGCCGGCTCCCACCCGCACGCCCGGTGCGGCGGGCCTGCGCGGTCCGCCCTGCAGCCAGCGCAGCACCGGCCGCTCGACGCGGCGGTGGAAGACCTCGGTCGCCGCGACCGAGACGGCGACGAGGAGCAGCGCCAGCGGCCAGAGAAGCCCGGCGCCGAGCGGCAGCCGCGGCAGGATCGCCTTGGCGGCGAGGAAGACGAAGGGGTGCAGCAGGTAGAGCGCGTAGGACGCGTCGCCGATCCGCGCGATCGCCCGGAACGGAGGCGCATCGAAGCGCAGGTCGCCCAGGACCACGCCGGCGACGACCAGCACCGCGCCGCCGCCCCAGACCAGGGTGCGCGCCCAGCCGTAATTGCCGGGCGCGTCCGACCCGGCGAACCCGGACAGGTCGATCGTCGCCCACACGGCGAGGCCGAGGCCGCAGAGCAGGACGCCGCCCGCGCGCCCGAGCCGGACGCCTCGGCGGAACAGCAGCGCCAGGCCGACGCCGGCGGCGAATTCGAGGACGATCGGGCGCAGCCAGAACCGGAGCTGGTCGAGGGCCGGCGGCCACAGCCAGGCCAGGGCCACGCCGCCGGCGAGGACGGCCACGGCGGCCAGCGCCGCCCGCTCGCGTGCGGTCGCGGTCATGCTCGGCGTCGTCCGCGCGGCGAGCGCCATCGCCCCGGCGAAGACGAGGTAGAACAGCATCTCGTAGTTCAGCGTCCAGCCGAGATCGAGGATCGGGAACGGGTAGTCCGGCCCGAAGCCGCGGGTGTCGAACGGGACGAACAGGTACGAGGTCGCCACGTCCGCCAGGCTCGGCGCGGCGGCATGGCCGGCGGCGGCGAAGGCCAGCAGCACGGCGAGCCGCAGGGCGAGGGCGAACCAGTACAGCGGTACGATCCGCAGCAGGCGGCGCCTCAGGAAGGTCGCAGCCCCGCCGGGCGCGCCGAACAGCGGCTCCGAGGCGTAGACGATCACGAACCCGGAGATGACGAAGAACAGGTCGACGCCGGCCCCGAGCGGCAGGGCGGTCAGGCGCGGCATGGCGAGGCCGCGCGCCTCCGCCTGGAGCGACACCAGCAGCTCGGCGTGGAGCAGGACGACCATCACGGCCGCCGCCGCCCGCAGGATCTGCAGGCCGTCGAGGCGCAGGTTCTGCACGCCGTCGCGGCGGTGGAGCCGCGCCGGCCGGTCGAGGGTGCCGGCGCGTCCCGTGCTCATCGCGTCGTCCTCGCCGGCGCGTCGGCCGAAATCTCCGGGATCGCGGCGGAGGCTCCCTCGCCGCCCGCGGCGCGGCGGATGAGGTCGGCCAGGCGCGCCTGCATCCGGGCGGCGCCGTAGCGGGCGCGGGCGGTCGCCTGCGCCCGGGCGACCTGGTCTCCGATCTCGGGCGGAGCCGACAGGACGCGGGCGATGGCGTCGGCGAGCGCGGCGGCGTCGCCGGGCGGCACCAGGGTTCCCGCCGCGCCCCGGTCGAGGATCTCGGCCGCGGCGCCCGCGTCGGTGGCGATCACCGGCGTGCCGACCAGCATCGCCTCGACCAGGGTGCGCCCGAACGGCTCGGGGGCGGTGGAGGGGTGGACCACCACGTCCACCGCCCGCATCAGGCGCGGCACGTCCTCGCGCTGGCCGAGGAAGTGGACGCGGTCGGCGAGACCGCGCTCGGCCGCCAGCGCATGCAGGCCGGCCGCGTAGGCGTCCTCGCCGAACAGGGCGGTGCCGGCGACGAGGCAGGCGGTGCCGGGCGAACGGGCCAGGGCTTCGAGCACCACGTGCTGCCCCTTCCACGGGGCGAGCCGGCTGAACACGCCGACCAGCGGCCCGTCCGGCAGCCCGAGGCTCCGGCGCAGGTCGGCCGGGTCGCCGGGGTCGCCGTCGAGGTCGAGGCCGTTGGGCACCACCTCGACGAGGTCCCGGCGCCCGCCCGATGCGACGAAGGCGTCCGCCGCGGCGGTGGAGGGCACCACGACGCGGGTCGCGCGGGCGTTGGCGAGGCGGACCTGGAGCCCGCGCTGCGCCGCCCCGAAATGCGCGGGATCGAGGATGTCGTGCAGGTGCCAGACCAGGGGGCGGCGCACCAGCGCGGTGGCGAGCGCCGAAAGGACGAAGGCCTTCTGCGAGTTGGCGTAGACCACGTCGTGGGACTTGGCGCATCGCGCCAGCGCGAGGACCGTCGCCAGGAGCCTGCCGGCGAGCGGGATCGACCGCCAGAGCGAGCCGTCGCGGCGGAGCGCCGACAGCCCGGCCCCGTGGCGCGCATGCACGAGCGTCAGCCCCCGCTCCTGCAAGGCCGGCCCGAGCGGCCCGTCCTCGAACAGGAAGGCGGTCGCGCCGCGCCAGGGGGCGACGGCGTCGCACAGGACCATCTCGGCGCCCGACATCGTGCCGGTGTGGCTGACGAACACGACCCGCGGGCGGCGCATCACGCGGCTCCGAGGTAGCGGCGCGCCGGCTCGTGCCCGGTGTCGTAGAACGGGTGGTCGTCGGGACGCACCATCGTGATCGCGAGCCCGAACACGTCGCCGCCGGCCTCGCGCAGGCCCGCGACGGTGGCGCTGATCGCCGAGACCTGCGAGCGGCCCCAGCGGGTGCAGCACAGGACGCCGTCGACCTGCCGCGCCAGGATCTGGGCGTCCATCAGGATCGCGGCCGGCGGGCTGTCGATCAGCACGAGGTCGTACTTGCGCGCCCAGACCAGCAGCTCGGTCATGCGCGCGCCCATCAGCAGCTCCGTCGAATCCGTGGTCGGCGTGCCGGCGGGGATGGCATCGAGGTTTTGCGTCGCGGTCGCGATCACGGCCTCCCGCGGCAGGGCCTCGCCGCGCAGGATGCCGGCGAGGCCGGGGCCGGCGGGCAGGTCCAGGGCGGCCTCGAAGACCGGGCGGCGCAGGTCGCCCTCGATCACGAGCACCCGGCGTCCGCTCGCCGCGTTGAGCTGGGCCAGCGCGAGGGTGGTGAAGGACTTGCCCTCGCCCGGCGCCCCCGAGGTCAGCAGGATCGCGCGGCTGCGGCCGTCGGCGCCGGCCAGCATCAGCCGGGCGCCGAGGTTGCGCAGCACCTGCTGCATCAGCGGGTCGGCGCGCGCGTCGCGCAGGGCGGCGGCGAGCGGCAGGTCGGCTCCGGCGGCGCCGATCCGTCCGAGGCGCGCCGTCCCGCCGGCCGCGCGCAGGTGCGGCAGCTGGGCGAAGACCGGGGCGTGGGCGACCGCGGCGACCTGCGTCGAGGTGCGCACGCTGCGGTCGGCGCGGTCGCGGAGTAGCGCGGCGGCGGCGGCCAGCGCCGCGGCGAGCACGAAGCCGGCGCCGAGGTACAGCGGCGGCTTCGGGGTGACGGGGGCGGCCGGGACGTCCGCGAGGCTGACGAGGCGGGTGCTGCCGACGAGGATGCGGCGCTCGGTCTCGAGCTCGTTGGCGCGCTTGTACAGGTCGGCGTACTGGCCCCGCTTGATCTCGGCGTTGCGCACCATGCCGGCGGCGACCGACTCGTTCTCCATCGCGGCGGCGGCGTCGGTCCTGGCGCCCTCCATCTGCTGGCGCAGCGACTTGGCGAGCGCGCTCGACGCGTCGTAGGTCTTCTTCAGGCCGGCGCCGATGCTCGCGACCTCGCGTTCGACGCGCAGCTTCAGGCCGGCCAGCTCCGTGCGCATCGCCTGCAGCGTCGGATGGTTCGGCCCCAGCACCGTGCCGGCGTTGGCGATCTGCGCGGCCACCACGTTCATCTGCTGCTTGAGGTCGCCGATGGTGCGGCTCGCCAGCACCGCCGGGGCGTCGATCGAGCCGCGGGCCTGGTCGGCGTTGATCTCGGCCAGGCGCGCGGCGGCGTCGGCCTTGGCGGTCTCGGCCGCCGCGAGCTGCTGGGTGATGGTGCTCAGCCGCTCGGAGGTGATCGGCGCGTTGGCGCCCGACATCAGGCCCTTGCTGCGGCGGAAGGCCTGGATCTTGGCCTCGTCGGCGCGCAACGACGCGTCGAGCTGGCGGACCTCCTTCCACAACCACTCGGTGGCCGCCTCGCGGCTGTTGGCGAGGACGCCGCGCTGGTCGTCGAGGAAGGTCGTGATCAGCGCGTTGGTCAGCGCCTGGGCGGTCTCGGCGTTCGGCGACCGGTAGGCGATGTTGATGACGCGCGAGCGGCCCGCGCCGGTGACGACGAAGCGCCGCTGCAGGGTGTCGACCACCAGGTCGGCGTTGCCGCGCAGCCTGTCGCAGCCGTCGTCCCTTTGCGGCATCAGGCCCGCGAGGAGGCCCCCGCGCGCACTCTGCCGGCATTCGGCCACGACCTTCTCGACCACGTCGCCCGAGGCGACGAGGCGCATCATCCGCGGCGAGCGGATCACCAGCATCTGGCTCTCGATGTCGGCCGGGTCGCCGAGCTTCTGGATCCAGGCGACCGAGGCGTTGGGGTTGTTGCTGCCGGGCTCCGGCTCGGCCACGATCACCGAGCCGACCGCGAGGTACTGCGTCGGCGCCGCCATCAGCAGCAGGATCGCGACGGCCATCACGGAGGCGAAGACCGCCGCGAACAGGCCGCGCCGCCGCAGGATCGCCGCGACCAGGCCGGCGGCCTGGTTGGTCGCCTGGCCTGCAGCTTGGCCTGCAGCTTGGCCTGCACCTTGGCCTGCACCTTGGCCGTTCTCGGCCGCCCGCGAAGGGGCCGGGCCGGCCGTCTGGATCGGGCTGAGGTAGGACGTCGTCATCGTCGACCACCGGGTCTGGTGCCGGTCCGCGGGCAGGGGCGCGGAAGCCGTGCGAGGTGAGCGAAAGGTCCGGCCGCGTCGCGCGGGCCGGGGGTGGCGGATGCCGTCGGGCCGGGGCCTCGGGCCCGGGCCAGAACCTCAGGCGAGCGCCTTGAGGCGGTGGCCGGAGCGCTCCCGGCCGGCGCCGAGGTCGTGGTGGAGGGCCATCTGCGCGTCGACGAAGCCGGCGAACTCGGCGCGGAACACCTCTGGGGCGAACTGCGCCGCCTGGGCGCGGCAGGCGGCGCGCGAGAACGTGCCCTCCTGCTCGATGAACTCGCGGACGCAGGCCGCGATCGCCGCGGGCTCGGGCTCGGCGAAGAACATGCCCGAGCGGTTGGGCGCCAGCGTCGCCACCGTCTCGCGCGCGCCGCCGCGGCCGAGCGCCAGGACGGGGGTGCCCTCGGCCTGCGCCTCGACCGGGATGATCCCGAAATCCTCCTCCGCCGCGAACACGAAGGCGCGCGCCGTGATCATGAGCCGGCGGAGCTCCTTGTCGGCGAGGTAGCCGGCGAATGTCACGTTCGGCCCGGCCGCCTCGCGCAGGCGCGCCTCCTCGGGACCGGTCCCCGCGACGACGAGCTTGAGGTCGGGCATCAGCGCGAAGGCCTGCACCACCGCGAGCACGTTCTTGTAGGGGACGAGGCGGCTCGCCACGAGGAAGTGTTCGCTCCGCGGCAGGTCCGCGCGGGTCGCCGACTGCGTCACCGGCGGATGGATCACCTCCGCGGTGCGGCCGTAGACCTTGCGGATGCGCCGGGCGACGAAGGCGGAGTTGGCCACCACCGCGTCCGGCCCGTTCGCGGTGCGGGTGTCCCACAGGCGCATCCGGTGCAGGATCATGCGGGCGACCATGCTCTTGACGCCGTGGTCGTATCCGCTCTCCCGCAGGTAGTCGTGCTGCATGTCCCAGGCGTAGCGCATGGGCGAATGGATGTAGGAGACGTGGACCTGGTTCGGCCCGGTCAGGATGCCCTTGGCGACGGCGTAGCTGCTCGAGATGACGAGGTCGTAGGCCGAGAGGTCGAACTGCTCGACGGCGATCGGCATCAGCGGCAGGTACGACCGGTGGCGGGTCCGCACGAACGGCATCTTCTGCAGGAAGCTCGTCTGCGTGGCGCCGAGGCCGATCCGGGCGCGGTCGGCCGGGCTCAGGAAGTCGAACAGCGTGAAGACGTCCGCGTCGGGATAGATCGCCAGGATCTCGCGCAGCACCCTCTCGGCGCCGCCGACGACGTAGAGCCAATCATGGACGACCGCGACGCGCATCTTCGAGACCTCGAAGGAGAGGGACGGCGATGGGACGCCGCTGGCGGATGCGACCGTCAGGTTGAGTGCCCTGAACGATCGCGACCTATGCTTTCGTTAGGTTGAGATGTTTGCGGTTTTAGAAATATCGACCGCTGAAAGGCCGCAGGACAGGCGTAAGACTGCCTATTTCCCCGACGTGGTAAATCTTAACTATACCGATCGCCGTGAATTCGAGGCCGCGTGCCATCGGGAAACGCGGACGGCGCGTGCGCCGGCCTGGGCCTCGCCGTCAGCGCGGGCGGGGCGGCGCGTCGGCGAGCACGGCGTCGAGCAGGTCGGCGTAGCCGCGGGCGGTGGCGGCCCAGGTGTAGCGGGCCTCGTTGCGGCGGCCCTTTGCGACCAGGGCCTCGCGCAGGCCCGGCTCGTCGAGGAGCCGGCGCAGGCATGCGGCCAGCGCGCCGGCGTCGCTGGGATCGAAGGTCAGCGCGCCCTCCCCCGCCACCTCCGGCGTCGCCGAACGGTCCGAGCACACCACCGGGCAGCCCAAAGCCTGCGCCTCCAGCACCGGCAGGCAGAAGCCCTCGGCGAAGGACGGCACGCACAGGCATAGGGCGCCGCGGTAGAGCGCAGCGAGCCGGCGGTCGTCGATGCGCGACAGGCGGACCACCCGGGTGGCCGCCCCGAGCCGCCGGAGCGTCCCGGCGACGGCGTCGGCCGGGTCCTCGCCGACGTGGACGACGGCGAGGTCGGGATGGCTCGGCCCGAGCGCGGCCACCGCTTCGGCGAGCAGGCCGAAGTTCTTGTTGTGCGTGGCGTTTCCGACCGCCAGCACGTAGTGCCCCGCCACCTCCGCGGGGTCCATCACGGCGAGCGCCGAGGAGTCGAGCACGGAGGCGGACGGGATCACGCGGACGCGCCCGCGCGCCGCGGGATAGTGATGCTCCAGGTCGCGCCGGGTCGCATCCGAGACCGCGACGACGGCGTGGTTGCGCGCCAGCATCAGCCGGAAGATCCAGTCGGTGGTGAAGGCCTCGCGCGGGCCGGCGCTCTCGGGGATCGTGCGGAAGTACAGGTCGTGGACCACGACCACCCGCGCCCGCCCCCCGGCGCCCGCGCCGTAGGGGTCGACGTTCAGCACCACGTCGATGGCGTGCCGCCGGCAGCAGGCCGGGACGGTGACGAGCTGGGCCAGAACGTCGAGGACCATGATGCGCGGGCGCGGCACGGTCACGACCTCGACGGCGTCGCGGAACGCGGCGGGGAGCGCGTCGCGGGTCCAGGGCGAGCGCAGCACGACGGCCAGGTCCGGGCGCCGGACGAGCTCTTCGACGAGCGCGAACGCGACCCGTGCGACGCCCGACGGCTTGCCCCCGAACTGGCTCGGCATGTTGAGGAGGATTCGCTTCATCGACTGGCAATAACCCCGCACTAGGGTCGATCTAGCACCGCCAGATCGAACAGATGCGTATTCTCCACATCACCTCGCTGTTTCAGCCCGAACAGGTCGGCGGGGCGGAGCTGATGGTGGAGACCCTCGTGCGGATGCAGGCGGGCCTCGGGGCGCAGGTCGGCGTCGCCTGCCTGTCGCGCCGGGCCCAGCCGCCCGAGCGGTCGGACGCGGCGACGATCTACCGCCTCGGCCACGGGACGCCGTTCCACGTCCTCGACTGGGCCGAGCACGGACGGCTCGACCGCCTGCGCTACAAGCTCGCCGTGCAGTGGGACGGGCGCACGCTCGCCGCGATGGAGGCGGCGGTCCGCGATTTTTCCCCCGACGTGGTGAACACCCACTCCCTGTCGGAGCTGACCCCGCGGATCTGGCCGATGCTGCGCCGCCTCGGGGTTCCGGTCGTCCACACGCTGCACGACTTCACGAGCCTGTGCAGCAACGGCGCGATGGTGCGCGACGGCCGGGCCTGCCAACGGCAGCACGCCAAGTGCCGCGCCTACGCGCTGCTGCACCGGGTCTGCCAGCGCCCGGTCGAGGCGGTGGTCGGCGTCGGCGCGGACATCCTGGCCCGCCACCTCGCGGCCGGGTACTTCCGCGACGTGCCGGAGGCCCTGCGGCAGGTGATCTGGAACCCGATCGAGGCGGGGTCGCCGCCGGCCCCGTGCGCCCTGCCCTCGGATGGGATCACCTTCGGCTACATGGGCCGGATCGAGGCGTCGAAGGGCGTCGACACCCTGCTCGAGGCCTGCCGCCGCCTGCCCCCCGGCGGCTGGCGCCTACGCATCGCCGGGCGCGCCGCCGACGGGCTCGACCGCTACGTCGGCCTCGCCGCCGGCCTGCCCGTCGCCTTCGACGGGTTCGTGGCGCCGGACGCCTTCCTCGACCGCCTCGACTGCCTCGTGGTCCCCCCGGTCTGGCCCGAGGCCTTCGGGCGCACGGTCGCCGAGGCCTACGCCCGCGGCGTGCCGGTGATCGGCACGGCCGTCGGCGGCATCGCCGAGCAGGTCGGGACGAGCGATCCCGCCTGGCTCGTGCCGCCTGGCGACGCGGAGGCGCTGGCCGTCGCGATGGCGCGGGTCGTGGCCGACCCCGCCCGCCTCGCGTCCGGCCTCGGCAACGCGGCGGCGGTCACCGCCGGGACCCGGCCGCAGGCGGTCGCCGCCCGCTACCTCGACCTCTACCGCACCCTCCTCAGCCCTGAGCCCGCCCTCGCCGACGGATCGCGACTCCAAGGATCAAGGCGCCATGCGCATCCTGCATCTTAGCTCGCTCTACCCGCCGCACATCGTCGGCGGCGCCGAGCGGTCCGTCGAGCACCTGGCGGAGGAGCTCGCCGGCCTCGGGCACACGGTCGCCGCCGCCTGCATCGAGCGGCAGGCCGAGGCGAAGACCGTGCGCAACGGCGTCACGGTCTACCGCATGGCCCACCACAACGACTTCTGGCTCGAGGACTGGGCGCAGCACGGCCGCTTCGCGCGCAACGCCGCCAAGCTGAAGCAGCAGTGGAATTTCGCGGTCGCGGCCGATTTCGGCCGGGTGCTCGACGACTTCCGGCCCGACGTGGTCAACACCCACTCGCTCCTCGACATCTCGACCCTGGTCTGGCGCGAGGCGGCCAAGCGCTCCATCCCGATCGTCCACACGGTCTGCGAGTACGACCTGATCTGCGGCAACGCCGCGATGTTCAAGCACGGCGCGCCGTGCACGCACTGGCACCTCGGCTGCAAGGTCGTGAACGCCTCCAAGCAGCTCACCAACCGCTGGATCGACGCGGTGGCGAGCGTCGGCACCCGCATCCTCCAGACCCATGTCGACCACGGCCTGTTCCGCCACCTCGCCCCGGAGCGGCGCCGTGTGATCTACTATTCCTGCACGGTGCCCGACGGCGACCCGGAGGCGCGCCGCCGCATCGACCGCACGGGTAAGCCGATGACCTTCGGCTATCTCGGGCGGATCAACGTCGAGAAGGGCGTCGGCACGCTGATCGACGCGCTGGCCGAGGTCGGCTCACGCGCGCGCGCCGCCGAAGTGGATCCCGGTTCGGCGAAAGCGTGCGCCTCTGAACCAGACCCCGGAGCCGTTCCCGATCGCGCTGCGATCGGGAACGGCTCCGGGGTCTGGCGCTGCCTGATCGCGGGCCAGGCGATGGACGACTCGATCGAGCGCTTCAAGGCGAAGGCCGAAGGCCTGCCGATCGAGTTCGTCGGCTGGGTCGACCCCAAGGACTTCCTCACCGAGATCGACGTCCTCGTCGTGCCCTCGTTCTGGGCCGAGCCCTCCCCGCGCACGGTCTACGAGGCCTACGCCATGGGCGTGCCGGTGATCGGCGCCGATTCCGGCGGCATCCCGGAACTGATCGGCGAGGGCAACGCCGACTGGCTGTTCCGGGCGGGCGACGCGCCCGACCTCGCCGCCCGCATCCGCACGGTGCTGGCCAACGGCCGTTTGAACCTGCCGGACGAGCGCGCGTTCCAGCACGTCCTGCGGGAATCGACCTCCGAGCGCGTCGCCGAGAAGTACCTCGACCTCTATGCCGAGCTCCTCGCCGAGCGCCGCGGCACCGCACCGGACCCGTCGGCGGCGCACGGCCTCCATCATGGCGCCTAGCCCCCTCGGCCCCGCCGCGGCAGCGGACGCGGCGGCGCCGGAGGACGTGGCGGGCCGCTCCGTGCGGGCGGCCGGGTGGGTCGCCGTCAGCTCGGTCGGCAACGTCGTCCTGAGTTTCGTGGTCTTCCTGGTGCTCGCGCGCCTGCTCGACCCGAGCGAGTTCGGGCTCGTCGCCGTCGCGGTCGTGTTCATCGACATCCTGCTCATCGTCACGCGGGGCGGCCTGCCCGACCTCGTGGTCCAGACCGAGCGGCTCGACGACGGCTTCGTGGACACCGCCTTCTGGGTGGCATTGGCCTCCGGCTGCCTCTACGGGCTGGCGCTCGTCGCGCTGTCGTGGCCGGTCGCCTGGATGCTGCGCATCCCGGAGCTCCAGCCGGTGCTGGCGGCGCTGGCGGCCACCTTCGTGATCGCGGCGGCCGGCGTGATCCACGAGGCGCGGCTGCAGCGCCGGTTCGGCTTCCGCAGCCTCGCGATCCGGGCGCTCGTCGCCAACCTGATCGGCGGCAGCGTGGCGATCGCGCTGGCGCTGAACGGCTTCGGGGTCTGGAGCCTGGTGATCCAGCGCCTGCTCGCCACCAGCATGACGACGCTGCTGACCTGGGCGGCCTTTCCCTGGCTTCCGGGCTTGCGCTTCGTGCGCGCCCACGCCCGGCGCCAGCTCGCCTTCGGCTCGCGCGTGTTCTCGACCCAACTGCTCCTGACGCTGAGCATCCGCAGCCAGGAGGTGGTCGCCGCCTACTTCCTCTCCACCGCCGACATCGGGCTGCTGCGCATGGCGTGGCGCTGCATCGACCTGATCAGCCAGGTCGCGGTGATCCCGTTGGCCGCCGTGGCGCTGCCGACCTACGCCCGGCTGCAGGACCGGCCGCGCGAGCTGGCCGCTGCCTTCGACGGCTTCGTCGCGATGTCGGCGGTGCTGGCGCTGCCGGCCTTCGTCGGCATGGCCGTGGTGGCGCCCCACCTCGTGCCGCTTCTGTTCGGCGAGCAGTGGCGCGAGGCGGTGCCGGTGCTGCGCATCCTGGCGCTGCTCGGGCCGGAATTCGTCGCGACCTCGATGCTGTGGATGATCTTCACCGCCTCCGACCGGACCGGCACCGCCCTGGTGCTGTCGGCGGGGCAGTTCACGATCACGATCCTGGCCGCGATGGTGACGGCGCCTTTCGGCCTGTCGGCCCTCGTCGTCGGGCACGTGGTGCGCGCCTACCTGTTCTCGCCGCTGGTGGTGCGGTCCGCCGGCCGGTTCGTGCCGCTCGGCAACCTTCGGATCGCGGCCCTGCTGGCGCCGATCCTCGCCTGCTCGGTGGCGATGGGCGCCGCCGTCTCGCTGGTGCAGGAACGGCTCTATGCGCAGCTCGGCGACCACGAGGGCCTCGCGGCGGCGATCGGCCTCGGCATCCTGGTCTACGGCATCCTCGCGCTTCTGTTCCTGCGCGCGCCGCTGCGCCGGAGCGTCGCGCTGATCCTGAACCGCAAGGCCGCCCTGGCCACCGCCGCCGCGCCGCGCGCCGAGGCGGTACCCATCCCCGCGACGCCGTAACACCGAACCTCGGTGAGCCCGGCTCATCGAGGTTCGGCCCCCGCGACTGCGGGGCGGCGGAAGTCCGCCGGACCTCATGGGATCTGACCCATGAGACATGGTCTAAGCAGTGAGGTGCGATCGATGCCGCCACGCGGGCCCGCCCTGCCCTGCCCTCCGGCCTCGTCGGGGCCGACCCGCCGCCTCGTGCTGGCGGCCGGCGCGTCGGCGCTGGCCGCGCGCCCTGCGCTTGCCGGCGCGCTGCCGTCCCACGCCTGCGCGGACTTCACCGGCTCCGTCGGCGTCAACACCCATTTCGGGCACGGCGGGACCCCCTACGTCGACCGGTTCGCACGCTGCGCGGCGGCGCTCGACGAGCTCGGGATCCGGCACCTGCGCGACGACATCGTGCTGCCGGGGGCGGAGGCGTCGGCGCCGCCGCAATTCCAGCGGATCGCCGAGCTGGCGCGGGCCGGCCACCGGTTCAGCCTGGTCTTCTACGACGGGCTCGACGTCGGGCCGCTGGTGCCGCCCCGGCGCCTGCCCGACGTCGCCGCCTGGTGCGCGGGCGGGCTCGAGATCGCCGAGGGCAGCAACGAGCCCAACATCGCCGCCGGCGCCGGCCGCCCGCAGGCCTCGGCCGAGCACCAGCGCGCGCTCTACCGGGCGGCGCGCAACGCCGGCGGCGCGCTGAAGGTCGCCGGGCCGAGCTACGTCCAGGCCAACGTCGCGGCCGCCGAGTCGCTGGCTAACGCCGTCGACTTCGGCAACATCCACCCGTACCCCGGCATGGAGCACCCGGAGACCACCGGAAACGGCGACCTGCGCCGATTCATTGCCGCCGCCCGGCCGATCTTCGGCCGCGCCCCGCTGCTCGCCACCGAGAACGGCTACCACACCGCGCTCGCCACCAGGAGCTTCCACTTCCCGGTCTCGGAGGCCGTGCGGGCGCGCTACACCCCGCGCCTGCTGCTGTGGAGCTTCCTCCTGGGCATCCGCCGCACCTACCTCTACGAGCTGATCGCCTCGGTCGACCGGGGCGAGGCCGACCCGGAAGGCCATTTCGGCCTGCTGCGCTTCGACGGCGCGCCGACCCAGACCTTCCGGGCGGTCGCCAACCTGATGCGCCTGTTCCGCGCCGGAGCCGCGGCCCCTGCCTCCCCCCTCGACGTGGCGATTGAGGCGGCCCCGCGCGACCTCCAGGCCGTCCGCTTCCTGCGCGCCGACGGCGCCGTCCTCGTGCCCCTCTGGCTCGGGATCGACGGCTGGGACCCCATCAAGCGCCGGGCCCGGCCCGACGCGCCGGCGCAAGCCGTCGCCCTGACGCTGTCGGCCGAGCCGAAGGCGGCCCGCCTCCACCGCTTCGCCGACGACGGCTCCGTGAGCGTGGAGACGCTTGCGCCCCTCCGGACGCTGACCGTCGGGGTGACGGACCGGCTCGCGTTCGTCGAGCTGACTTGATCGGGGAGATCGGGGGCTGGGTGTGCGCGCGAGAGTTGGCTTGCGACCAAGTGCGGACGATCAGACGGTCTGTTTTTGGGCCGTCGAATAGATCAACTACAGCAGCTTGGTCAGAGACCTGCAAGACCACCGCAGCAAACTGATCCATTGCCATTGTCCGCAGATTTCCTGTATCAGATGATTATGGATAGCATCGATCGTACAAGTTCAGGCTCGGGTCTCAGCATCGTCTACCTACTAACCAATCCCGCGATGCCTGGGCTCGTTAAGATCGGCCGCACGGCACAGGACACAGCCCAGGCACGGCTTGATCAGCTCTACACGACGGGCGTGCCAGTGCCATTCGAGCTGGTTTTTGCTTGCCGGGTCGAGGACGCGGTTCGCGTAGAGCAGGCCCTGCACATTGCCTTTGCTCCTCAACGCGTTAACGCGCGACGGGAGTTCTTTCGCATAGAACCGGAGCAGGCACTCGCAATCCTCCGTCTCCTACACATCGAAGACGCGACGCAGGTCGTCGAGGATCAGGCGTCCTCGATTTCCGAACAGGAACTTGGGGCTACACGGGCGCTTCGCGCGCGCCGACCAAACCTAGACTTCACGGTCTTGGGCATACCTATCGGTGCAGAGTTGCAATGTACGCGGAACGATGCCGTGGTGTTCGTCGTCGGATCTCGAAAGGTCCGTCTCGGAACAGACGAGCTATCGCTTACCGCGGCAACCCGTGAAGTCATGCAGCTGGAATACAGCGTCGCGCCCGGCCCATTCTGGAGCTACCAGGGCAGGTCCATCTCTGAGTTCTACGAGGACGCGTACGGCGAGCCGTCCGCTTAAGGACTTTTAGTACGATCGCCGAAGCCGAAGGTCTGCTTCCCAGCCGCTGTCTAATTTCGGCTGACCATCCCTATCAGACGGTACCCAGCTTCAGTCTTGAACCAGCAACGCCAAGTCGCAAACACCCCCTACCGCACCGCCCCTCGCGTGTTGACGAACAGCGCGTAGAGCGACTTCGTCGAGGCCATGAACAGGCGGTTGCCGTCGGCGCCGCCGAAGCACAGGTTGGCGCAGCGCTCCGGCAGGCGGATGCGGCCGATCGCCTTGCCCTCGGGCGAGACCACCAGGACGCCGTCGAGGTCGGCGCCCATGCCCCAGCCGCACCAGAGGTTGCCGTCGGCGTCGGCCCGGAACCCGTCCGCGGTGCCCTTGCCGCAATCGAAGAACACCCGGTCGTCGGTCAGCCGCGTGCCGTCTTCCACCACGTCGTAGACCCGGATGAGCCGGTTCGGCTGGGCGCGGGATTCGATGACGTAGAGCTTTGTCTCGTCGGGCGAGAAGCACAGCCCGTTCGGGCCGGCGATGTCGGCCACCACCACCGTGGCCTGTCCGGTCCGCGGGTCGAGGCGGAACACCTGGCCCGGCCGTTCGGGCCTGGCCATCGCCTCGTAGGGGTTGGGGCCGAAGGGCGGGTCGGTGAACCAGATCGAGCCGTCGGAGCGGCAGACGACGTCGTTCGGGGCGTTGGCGGGCTTGCCCTCGAAGCCGTCGAACAGGGTGGTGATCGTGCCGTCGTGCTCGGTGCGGGTGACCCGGCGGGTCTTGTGCTCGCAGGTGAGCAGGCGGCCCTGGCGGTCGCGGGCGTTGCCGTTGGCGTAGTTCGCGGGCTTGCGGAACACGCTCGTCGCGCCTGTCGCCTCGTCCCACCGCAGGATCGCGTCGCTCGCGACGTCGCTGAACAGCAGGCAGCGCATGTCGCCGAACCAGACCGGCCCTTCCGCCCAGCGAAACCCCGTGGCGATCCGCTCCACCGTCGCGGAGAAGATCCGGTACTTGGCGAACGACGGGTCGAGGATCTCGATGGCCGGATCGGGCAGGCGCTCGGAGGGCTCGAAGGCGGCAAGCGCCCGGCCCCTTGGGCCGAGGGTGGCGGCGCCCGCGAGCGCGAGCAGGGTCCGGCGATCGAGGGCGCCCATGGTGATCCTCCCGGCCGGCGTCGTCCCGGCCTGCATGTCGTCTCGTCGTCGGCGGGCCCGGCGCATGGCGTGCGCCTCCTCCGCCCTCAAGCGTGCGTCGCGAAGGCTGTCAGGTGATCGGGGCCGGGTTGAACAGCGTCAGGTCGTTGAACAGGCCCCAGCGGTCGGACCAGGGTTTCTTGCGCCCGCTCGCCACGTCGAGGATCAGGCGGAACAGCTCCTCGCCGACCTCCTCGATCGTCGCGTCGCCGGTGGCGATGCGGCCGGCGTCGAGGTCGATCAGGTCGGACCAGCGCTGGCTGAGCTCGGTGCGGGTCGCGACCTTGATGACGGGGCATTGCGCGAGGCCGTAGGGGGTGCCGCGCCCGGTCGAGAACACCTGCAGCGTGATCCCGGAGGCGAGCTGCAGCGTGCCGCAGACGAAGTCGCTCGCCGGCGTCGCCGCGAAGATCAGGCCCTTCTCCGTCACCCGCTCGCCCGGGGCGAGCACGGCGGAGATCGCCGAGGTGCCGGACTTGGCGACCGACCCGAGCGCCTTCTCGACGATGTTGTTCAGCCCGCCCTTCTTGTTGCCGGGCGACGGGTTGGCGCGCCGGTCGGCCTCGCCCTTGGCGAGGTAGTCGTCGTACCAGGCCATCTCGCGCACCAGCGCCGCGGCGACGGCCGGGTTCTTGGCCCGCGGCGTCAGCAGGTGGATCGCGTCGCGGACCTCGGTGACTTCGGAGAACATGACCGTGCCGCCGGCCGCGACGATCAGGTCGGCGCAATGGCCGAGCGCCGGGTTGGCGGTGACGCCGGAGAACGCGTCGCTGCCGCCGCATTGCAGCCCGACCACGAGGTCGGAGGCCGGGCAGGTCTCGCGGCGGCGCCGGTTCAGGATCTCGAGCCGGGCTTCCGCCATCGCCATGATGCTGTCGAGCATCATCGCGAAGCCCTGGTGGCGCTCGTCCTGCATCCGCACGACGCCGCCGTCCTCGGCCGCGTCGCCGTCCGGCAGCAGGCGCTCGGAGACGAGCTTTTCGCAGCCGAGACCCACCACCATCACCTCGCCGCCGAAGTTCGGGTTGCGGGCGAGGCTCTGCAGGGTGCGGATCGGGATCACCGCCTGGGGCGCGTTGATCGCGACGCCGCAGCCGTAGGCATGGGTCAGCCCGACCACGTCGTCGACGTTGGGGAAGCGCGGCAGCAGCTCCGCCTTGATCTTGCGGATCGCCACGTCGAGGGTGCCGGCGACGCATTGCACGCTGATCGAGATCGCCAGGATGTTCTTGGTGCCGACCGACCCGTCCGGGTTGCGGAACCCCTCGAAGGTGTAGCCCTGGAGCGGCGCCGGGGGCGCCGGCACGCGGGTCGCCATCTCCAGGGCGTCGAGCGCGGGCGCGGTCGGGGTGGCGACGCGCGATTCCTCGACCCAGGCGCCGCGAGGGATGTCCTGCGTCGCGATGCCGACGACCTCGCCGTAGCGGCGCACCGCGCCGCCCTCGGGAATCGCCGCGAGCGCCACCTTGTGGCCCTGCGGCACGAACTCGACGAGGGTCAGCCCGTCCGGGAACGCGGTGCCGGCCGGCAGGCCGAACGCGTTGACCACGATGGCGACGTTGTCGCTCGCATGCAGGCGGATGGTGCGGGGGGCGTCGCCCAAGGCGGGCCCGGCCGGCTGGGCCGGCGGGGCTTCGATCACGGCGTCGATCACGGCGTCCTGCATCGGATGCTCCCTGGTGGCGGTCGGTCTCAGGCGCGACGCAGCTCGACCCGCCGGATGTCGCCGACGAGGAGGAGGTAGGCGCTCATCGCCACGAGCGCGTTGATCCCGACGAAGACCAGCGCCGTGTCGAACGAGCCCGAGGACTGGACGAGATAGCCGATGATGATCGGCGTGGTGATGCCGGCGGTGTTGCCGAACATGTTGAACAAGGCCCCGCTCAGGCCCGCCGCCTCCTTGGGCGAGGTGTCGGACACGACGGCCCAGCCCAGCGCCCCGAGGCCCTTGCCGAAGAAGGCCGCCGCCATCAGGCCGATCACCAGGGCTTGGGAATCGACGTAGTTGCAGGCGATGATCACCATCGAGAGCACCATGCCGGCGATGATCGGCACCTTGCGGGCGATGTTCAGCGAGCCGGTCCGGCGCAGGAGGGCGTCCGAGATCACGCCGCCGAGGATGCCGCCGACGAAGCCGCACAGGGCCGGCAGGGAGGCGGTGAAGCCGGCCTGGAGCACGCTCATGCCGCGTTGCTTGACGAGGTAGATCGGGAACCACGTCAGGAAGAAGTAGGTCATCACGTTGATGCAGTGCTGCGCCACGTAGATGCCGAGCAGCATCCGGTTGCCCAGAAGCTGCTTGATGGTGCCCCAGGTGCTCACCGTCGCGGTGCCGGCGGCCGGTGCGGCGTCGGCCCGCGCGGCCTTGGCGGGGTCCGCCGGGCTTGCGCCGACCTGCACCAGCGCGCCGCCCCGGGCGATCTCGTCGAGCTCGGCCGGCGTGACGTTCGGATGGTCCTCGGGGTCGTGGATCAGCCAGACCCAGAGCAGCACCATCACGAGGCCGATCAGGCCCATGGCGAAGAAGGCGTAGCGCCAGCCGAAGCTCTGGGTGACCCAGGCGGTGAGCGGCGCGAACAGCACCGGCGCGAAGTACTGGGCGGCGTTGAACACGGCCGAGGCCTTGCCGCGCTCGGCCGCCGGGAACCACGCGGTGACGAGGCGGGCGTTGCCGGGGAAGGACGGCGCCTCGGCGACGCCGACCAGCATCCGCATCAGGAAGAACACCGTGACCGCGGAAGCCGCGCCGAGGAAGCCGGCCCAGCCCTGGACGAAGGTGAAGAACGACCAGAAGAACACGCCGCCGGCATAGATCCACTTGGTGCCGTAGCGGTCGAGCAGCCAGCCGCCGGGGAGCTGGGCCGCGACGTAGGACCAGCTAAAGGCGGAGAGGATGTAGCCCATCTGCACGGGCGTGATGCCGAATTCCTGCGCGATCGGCACGCCGGCGATCGAGATGATCGCCCGGTCGGCGTAGTTCAGCACCGTGACCGCGAACAGCACGAGGAGGATGACGTAGCGGACGCGGAATCGCGTCGCCGCCTGCACCGGAATCGCCAGCGACATGGTTTCCTCCTGCGGAATCGCCCAACGGATGCGTGCCCGTCGCGGTCGGTTTTCGTCAGGGTTCGAGACTAGTCCGCCCGGTCGATACCTTCCAATCCAAACGATGGATCGATCGATGCCGTCGCGGCATCGATCGATCGAGCCAGGGTCAGGCGGCGCCGACCTCGTGGTCGGCCATGAGCTCCAGGGCGCGGACCATCGCCGAGTGGTCCCACGCCGCGCCGCCGTTGGCGACGCAGGCCGAGAACAGCTGCTGCGCCAGCGCGGTCGCCGGCAGGCTGACGCCGAGAGCGCGGGCGCCCTCCAGCGCCAGGTTCAGGTCCTTCTGGTGCAGCCCGATGCGGAAGCCCGGATCGAAGGTCCGGTCGATCATGCGCTTGCCGTGCAGCTCGAGGATGCGCGAGGTGGCCAGGCCCCCGGTGATGGCCTCGCGGACCTTGGCCGGGTCGGCGCCGGCTTTGGATGCGAACAGCAGGCCCTCGGCCACCGCCTCGATGGTGAGCGCGA
Organism: Methylobacterium sp. WL8; assembly: GCF_008040045.1. Lineage (NCBI taxonomy): Bacteria > Pseudomonadati > Pseudomonadota > Alphaproteobacteria > Hyphomicrobiales > Methylobacteriaceae > Methylobacterium > Methylobacterium sp. WL8. Next base: position 41,492 of record NZ_VRVF01000030.1, read on the forward strand.
CGATGATCTGGTTGGCGACCTTGGCCACCTGCCCCGATCCGACCGGGCCGACATGGGTCACGGTCTTGCCCATGGCCGAAAACAGCGGCTGTACGCGCCCGAAATCGGCCTCGTCGCCGCCCACCATGATCGAGAGGGCGGCGTTCCTGGCCCCGACCTCGCCGCCGGAGACCGGCGCGTCGAGGTAGGCGCCGCCGCGCTCGGCGATGCGGGCGGCGAAGTCCTTGGTCGCGATCGGCGAGATCGAGCTCATGTCGACCACGGTCTTGCTGGTCTTGCCGGTCTTGATCGCGTCGGCGACGCCGTCCGCGCCGAACAGCACCGCCTCGACGTCGGGGGTGTCGGGCAGCATCAGGATGACGATGTCGGCGTGGCTCGCCACCTCGGCGGCGGTGGCGCAGGCCGTGCCGCCGGCGGCGACCAGGGCCTCGGGCACCGCCCGGCGGCTCTTCAGGAACAGGCTGTGCCCGGCGGCGATCAGGTGCCCGGCCATGGGGGCGCCCATGATGCCGAGGCCGATGAATCCGATGTTCATGGTGGTGTCTCCTGGAATGGCGCGGCGCGTCCTCCCTCGCCCGTCGTGGGCGACAGGATTCACGCATCCCTGAATTCTGGCGGTTCGCTTTGCGCGCATCCCCTCGCCCCGCACGGATCTCGGGCTCGCCCGAGATCCGAACCTGCCTGCCGAAATCGGGCAGGCCCGACTTCGGTGGGGGAGAGGGCTTCGGCGACCTCGTCGTCGGCGAAGCGAGGCGGCAGCCGACGGCGGGGGGGGGCGCCCCGGAGGAGGCTCATCCGGTCGCGCCCCCTCACCCCCGCTTCGGCTTCGCCTCCGCTCCCCAGCTGCACGACGGGGGGCAGCCGGGCCTCTCCCCGCGCGCGGGGAGAGGGGAACCCGCGCTGCCTTCGGGATGCGCGGCGAGACGTGTGAGCCCGGTCGCCCGCGAAGGGCGAGGATCTCGGCTCAGCCCTTGAAGCGGGCGGCGAGCGCCTCGGACTGGCGGGCGAGCAGGCCCATGTCGGAGCCGACCGCGGTGAAGCGGGTGCCGGCGGCGATGTAGCGGTGGGCGAGCTCTTCGTTGGCGGTGAGGATGCCGGCGTGCTTGCCGGCCTTCCCGATGCGGGCGACGGTCTCCTCGATGATCGCCACCACGTCCGGATGGTTCTGCTGGCCGAGGTAGCCGAGGCTGGTCGAGAGGTCGCCGGGGCCGACGAAGACGCCGTCGACGCCTTCGACGGCGGCGATCTCGTCGAGGTTGTCCAGCGCGCGGCGCGACTCGATCTGCACCGCCACGAAGATCTCGGCCTCGCAGCGGGCGTGATAGTCGGGGATGCGGCCGAAGCGGGCGGCGCGCGGCGCCTGCGAGAAGCCGCGCACGCCCCGCGGCGCGTAGCGGGTGGCGGCCACGGCGCGGCGGGCCTGGTCGGCGTCGTCGATGTTGGGGATCATCAGCGACTGCACCCCGGTGTCGAGGATGCGCTTGATGGTGATCGCCTCGTCGCTCGGCACCCGCACCATGGCGTGGGCGGGGCTCTCCATCATCGCCTGGACCTGGGCGTAGACGTCCCGCAGGTCGTTGGCGGAATGCTCCATGTCGAGGAGCAGCCAGTCGAAGCCGGAGCCGGCCACGACCTCGGTGGAGATCGGGCTGGCGAGGCTGCACCACAGGCCGATCTGCTGATGGCCTTGGCCGAGCGCCGCCTTGAAGCGGTTGGTGAGGACGTCCATCGGATGGTCTCCTGTTGGAATCGGTCTTGAATCGGACGGTTTCGACGCCCCACCCCCGTCATTCCGGCGCTCGCCTTCGGCGAGCGCCGGAATGACGGGGGGAGGATGTCGCCCTCACCGCACGAGGCAGGGGCGCTTGTTGTCGAAGGTCCAGTCGGGGACGAGGAACCGCATCGCCGCCGCGTCGTCGCGGGCGCCGAGGCCGTGGTCCAGGTAGAGGGCGTGGGCCGCCTCGACCTCGGCCATGTCGATCTCGATGCCGAGGCCGGGGCGCTCCGGCACCCGCACGAGGCCGCCGCGGATCGTGAGCGGTTCCTTCGTCAGGCGCTGGCCGTCCTGCCAGATCCAGTGCGTGTCGATCGCCGTCACCTTGCCGGGGGCGGCGGCCGCGACGTGGGTGAACATCGCTAGCGACACGTCGAAGTGGTTGTTCGAGTGCGAGCCCCAGGTCAGCCCGTGGTCGCGGCAGAGCTGGGCCACGCGGACCGAGCCGGCCAGCGTCCAGAAATGCGGGTCGGCCAGCGGGATGTCGACGGCGCCGAGCTGGATCGCGTGGTTCATCTGGCGCCAGTCGGTGGCGATCATGTTGGTGGCGGTGGGGAGCCCCGTCGCGCGGCGGAACTCGGCCATGATCTCGCGGCCCGAGAACCCGTCTTCGGCCCCGCACGGGTCCTCGGCGTAGGCGAGCACGTCGCCCCGCCCCTTGCACAGGCGGATCGCCTCCGAGAGCGACCACGCGCCGTTCGGATCGAGGGTGACGCGGGCGTCGGGGAAGCGCTTGTGGATCGCGGTGACGGCGGCGATCTCGTCCTCGCCGGCGAACACGCCGCCCTTCAGCTTGAAGTCCTCGAACCCGTAGGTCTCGTGCGCGGCCTCGGCCAGGCGGGCGACGGCGTCGGGCGTCAGCGCCTCCTCGTCGCGCAGCCGCATCCAGCCGTCGCGGGCGGTCGGCTCGCGGTAGGGCAGATCGGTGCGGCGGCGGTCGCCGACGTAGAACAGGTAGCCCAGCATCGCGACGGCGTCGCGCTGCTGGCCCTCGCCCAGCAACGCCGCCACCGGCACGTCGAGGAACTGGCCGAGCAGGTCGAGGAAGGCGGATTCCACCGCCGTCACCGCGTGGATGGTGACGCGCAGGTCGAAGGTCTGGAGCCCGCGGCCGCCGGAATCGCGGTCGGCGAAGCGCGCCCGCATCGCGTTGAGCACCGCCTGCCAGGCGCCGATCGGGCGCCCGACGATCAGCTCGCGCGCCTCTTCCAGAACGCCGCGGATGCGCTCGCCGCCGGGCACCTCGCCCAGGCCCGTCGCGCCGGTGGAATCCTCGAGGATCACCAGGTTGCGGGTGAAGAACGGACCGTGCGCGCCGCTGAGGTTGAGCAGCATGCTGTCGCGGCCGGCGACCGGCACGACCCGCATCGCGGTGACGGTGGGGGTGCGCGAGAATCCGCGCGACGGGGCATCGACGGCGTCGGCCTGCATGGTCGCCTCCCGGGGCGTTGACGGGACCGGCGTCTGGCGCGCCGTCTACGCGAAGTTCTCGCAAGGATGCCGATGCGGGTCCAAGCCAAAGGCTGGATCGATCGATGCGTGGCGTGCATCGATCTTGGCATCGATCTTGGCATCGATCATCCCGGCGGCAGCGCCGCCAGGATCGCGATGAGGCGTGCGATCAGCGGGTCGTCGCCGTCGCGGCGCAACGCGAGGTGCAGCTCGGCCGGGCGCGGCGCCGGCAGGCGCAAGGGGCGGAACGCGACCTCCTCGAAGCGCAGGCGCTCGGCCGCCGCCGGCACCAGCGCGACGCCGAGCCCCGCGCGCACCAGCGCCAGGATCGAGTGGATCTGCGTCAGCTGCTGCACGATGCGCGGCTGGATGCCGGCCTCGGCGAACAGGCCGCGCACGAGGTCGTGGAAGTAGTGCGCCTCGTTGGGCGCGTAGGCGATGAACGGCTCGCGGTCGAGGTCGGCCAGCGTCAGCGTCGCACGCTCGGCCAGCGGGTTGCCGGCGGGCACGGCCACCACCATCGGCTCGGCCAGCGCCCGCACCGAGGCGAGGTCGGGATGGGTGACCGGCGGGCGGACCAGCGCCGCGTCGATGCGCCCGCCCAGGAGTTCCTCGACCTGGTCCTTGGTCACCATCTCGCGCAGCGAGAGCGTCACGTCCGGCAGCTCGGCCCGGGCCGCGATGACGAGGCGCGGCAGGAAGTCGTAGGCCGAGGCCGCCGTGAAGCCGAGCTTCAGCACCCCGGCCCGGCCGGCCGCGACCTGGCGGGTGACGTGGGTCGCGGTCTCGGCGAGCCGCAGGATGCGCTGCGCCTCGGGCAGGAAGCTGCGCCCGGCGGCGGTGAGGCGCACCGAGCGGCTGGTGCGGTCGAGGAGCTGCACGTCGAGAACGCGCTCCAGCACCTGGATCTGCCGCGACAGCGGCGGCTGGGTCATGTTCAGCCGGGCGGCGGCCCGGCCGAAATGCAGCTCCTCGGCCACGGTCGCGAAGCACCGGAGCTGGCTGAAGTCGAACATGCGTGCTCCTGACGGGACCCACCGGCTCTCGGGCGTACCGGACTTCCTTGCATCGCGCTGACGGTCGCGGCCAGACGGACGAGGCCAGCAAGGCGCCGATCGGTCCTGTCGGCTTGCCCCGCGATGCGCTTGACGGTCGTCGCCGTCGTTGACGGTCGTCCGAGCCTCCCTCATTTTGCGGACATGTTCGCGGGGGTTCCCCGGGCGCATCACGGGATGACTCCGATGGCCGGCACGTCCGCTCCGAACAGCCTCAACGTCGCCGAGCAGGTCGCCCGCGTCCTCCGGTCGAACGCCGAGACCCAAAAATTCATCGAGGAGCAGGCCAAGCTGCGTGCCGAGGCGGACAAGCTCGCGCGCGCGCGTGCCTTGGCACCCTGGCAGGTCGCCCTGTCCGGCATGGCCGCGGGTGCTGCGCTGTTCGGCGCGGACGCCGCCTTCGTCAAGGTGCTGGGCGGGTGACCGCCAGCCGCCTCCGCGACGTGCTCGCCCGGCTGCGCTGGTCGCAACGGGGCTTTGCTCAGGCGCTGGCCTGCGATGACCGCCTGGTGCGCCGCTGGGCGTCCGGGGATGCCGCGATCCCGCCCGATGTCGCCCGCTGGCTCGAAGCTCTGGCCGAGGCGCATACCCGCCACCCCGCGCCCGAAGGGTGGCGGCGGCGGTCCGCTTGAGCAGGTTGCGCAGGCGTGCCGTGCGGTCCCGCGCAACCTGCGACCGATCGGGACGCGTGACCGAAGACACGTCGCCGTTGAAGCGTTGCCTTGCCGACGCGAGCCGGCCCTAGCGCAGCTCCACCCGCCGGATCTCGCCGACGACGACGAGGTAGCAGAAGACGGCGACGAGCGCGTTCAGCCCGACGAACACCAGCGCGCCGTTGAACGACCCCGTCTGCTGCACGATGTAGCCGATCGCGATCGGGGTGGTGATGCCGGCGGTGTTGCCGAAGGTGTTGAACAGGCCGCCCGAGAGGCCGCCGCCCTGGCGCGGCGAGGTGTCGGAGACCACCGCCCAGCCGAGCGCCCCGACGCCCTTGCCGAAGAAGGCGAGCGCCATCAGCCCGACCACGAGGGCGTCGGTGGCGACGTAGTTGCAGCCGACGATCACCATCGAGAGCAGCATCCCGCCGACGATCGGGATCTTTCGCGAGGCGGTCAGCGAGTAGCCGCGCTTGAGCAGCCGGTCCGAGATCCAGCCGCCCAGGATGCCGCCGACGAAGCCGCAGAGCGCCGGCAGCACGGCGGCGAACCCCGCCTGCAGGATCGACAGGCCGCGCTCCTTCACGAGGTAGACGGGGAACCACGTCAGGAAGAAGTACGTCAGCGTGGTGATGCAGTACTGCCCGACATAGATCCCGAGCAGCATGCGGTTGGCGAGCAGCTGCCGGATGGTGCGGCCGGCGTCGACCTGGGCCACGCCCGCGTCGCGCCCGTCCATGTCGAGGAGGGCGCCGCCGGCCTCGATGTAGTCGCGCTCCCCCTGGTTGATCGCGGGGTGCTCCTTCGGGCCGTGGATCACCTGGGTCCACAGCAGGGCGAAGGCGATGCCGAGCGCGCCCATCAGGGTGAAGACGTGGTGCCAGCCGTAATGGTGGACGACGAAGCCCATCAGCGGCGTGAACAGCACGGTGGCGAAGTACTGCGAGGAGTTGAAGAAGGCCGAGGCGGTGCCGCGCTCGGCGGTGGGGAACCACGCCGCTGTGATCCGGGCGTTGGCGGGAAACACCGGCGCCTCGGCGAGGCCTACGAGGAGCCGCAGGCCGAACAGCACCGCCACCGCGGTGAAGCCGGTGAAGAAGCCGACGGCGCCCTGCATCAGCGTGAAGGCCGACCACAGGAAGATCGCGCCGGCGTAGACCCACTTCGCGCCGTAGCGGTCGAGCAGCCAGCCGCCGGGCAGCTGCGCCAGCACGTAGGACCAGGCGAAGGCGGAGAAGACGTAGCCCATCGCCACCGCGTCGAGGCCGAGGTCCTTGGCCAGCGACGGCCCGGCGATGGAGAGCGTGGCGCGGTCGGCGTAGTTGATGGTGGTGGCGATGAAGAGCATCGTCACGATGAGGAGCCGCACGCGGCTGCGCTTCACCGCGGTCATGGCGAGACCCGCGCCCATGGCGACCTTCTCCCTGAAGGCGGACCGCCCGGCCGTTGCCGGTGCGGACAGCGGTCGTTCTCTGACGACCCCTCGACGGGGTCCCGGCGACCGCTTGCGACCTCAGGTTAAGGGCGTGCTCGGCGCGGCGTCCAACTCAAAGGCTGAATGGATCGATGCAGGCTGCGCATCGATCGGCGGTGGGATGACGATGAACGACGTGGATGGGGACGGGGCTTGAGCGGACGGTACGGGCTGGAGATCCGGGCAGCCAACGCCGCCGACGCGCCGGGGCTCGCCGCCTTGATCGGCGCGGCGGGGCGGGGCATCGCGGTGCGCGACCTCGCCGAGCGGATCGAGGCCCTGCGCGGCCGCGACGGCGCGGCCCTCGTCGCGGTCGAATGGGGGCCGCCGGGCGGCCTCGTCGTGCTGCACTGGTATCATACGCTGGTGGCCGAGCCGACCGCGCAGATCACCACGCTCCTCGTCGCCCCCGACGACCGTCGGCGCGGGCTCGGGCGCCTGCTGCTCAAGGCCGCGGCGCAAGCCGCGCGCAGCGCCGGATGCGACGGGCTGGAGATGCTGCTGCCGCCGGACCGGCCGGACCTCGAAGCCTTCTGCGCGGCCACCGGCTTCGTCGCGGCCGGCACCCGGATGACGCGGCCGCTGCGCAAGAAGGGCGGCGAGCGCTGATGGAGGGCGCGGAGCTCAGTGCACCGTCGCGCCTTGGTCCGGGTCGATCTCGACCGCCTCGGCGAAGGGGAATTCCAGCACGATCTCGCCCTCCGCGTCGGTGACGACGAGGTCGGCCGTCATCAGCCGGGCTTGGTCCCGGCCGACGCCGAGCGCCGCCAGGACGGTGTCGCGGGCGGTCTCCCAGGCCGCGTCGGCGTCCGGCAGCTCGGCGCCGTCCGGGTCGGTCACCCAATCGTCGCCGATCCGTGTGTTGAAGAAGTAGCGCGGCACGGTACAGGCTCCTGGACGCATCGGGGCTTCACGCAGGCGAAGCGGGATTTCGGAGCAAGACATGGTGAAGCGCAGCCGCGCCGCAACGCCGGGCGAGGCCGGCCAACTCGCGACGTGGTCGCCGCGCGCGGCGCTGACCACCGCACTCGTGCTCGCGTCGGTCGCGGGCGCCCGCGCGCAGCCGGCGGACGTTTCCGACGCGCGGGTGCTGGCGCTGGTGCGCGGGCACCGCACGCACGGCTTCGTCACCGTCGGCCAGAGCCTCGCCTACGCCGAGCGGGCCCGGCCCCAAAGCTTCCGGCTGGCGCGGGCCCGGGTCGAGCGGCGTGCGGGCGAGCCGTTCACCCGCGTCCGCCTCTGCTATTGGCTCCGCCCCGCCGGACGCCCGGCCGAGCCGGCTTGCGGGATCGACTACCTCGTCACCGACGGCCCGCCCCATGTCGAGGTCGCGGAGGCCTTCGGCGGCCTCGGCCGCGAACTCGAAGCCGGCCGCGAACGCTTCGTGCGCGCGCTGGACCGCGAACTCGACCTCCGGCGCGATCCGGCCGCGAAGGCGCTCGACGACGCGCTGGCGCCGTTCGACCCCTACGACCGCCGGTAGGGCGGACGCCATCGTCTTCACGCATCTCGCCACGTCTCCCGAACGGGAGAGGGGGGGCGCGCCGCGCCGTGCTCAGCGCGATCCTGGAAAGGTCACGCCCCTCATCCTGTCCTTCTCCCCCCGGGAGAAGGGACCCGCGCTTGAACTCCGGCCCCTGAGCGGGATCTGCGACCCCGGCCTCGCGGCGTCCGGCCGCGCTGCCGTCGTGGCCCCGCCCCCTATCTCCTAAAACATCGCAGGAGGACCGTTCCGTGCCCGACGAGACGCTGACCGTCTATTACGACGGGGCCTGCCCGCTCTGCCGGGCGGAGATCGGGCATTACCGCCGCTGCCGCGGGGCCGATCGCATCGCCTTCGTCGACGTGGCGCCCGACGGCGCGCCCCTCGGGCCGGACCTCGACCGGGCGGCGGCCCGCGCCCGCTTCCATGTCCGCGACGCCGACGGCCGGCTCCGGTCGGGGGCCGCCGGGTTCGCCCGGCTCTGGAGCGCGCTGCCGGGCTGGCGCTGGCTCGCGGGGCTCGCGCGGCTTCCGTTGGCGATGCCGCTGGCCGAGATCGCCTATCGCGCGTTCCTGCCGCTGCGTCCGCGCATCGCCCGCCTTCTGGTGCGCAACCGTTGAGAACCCGTCGCCGCGCTTGATCCCGTGGGCCGCGGCCGAGAAGGTAGGGCATGGCTCGCAAGCGCATCCACCTGACCACCGACATCCTCGCCGACGCCCTGCACCGGCTCGGGATCGCGGCGGCCGCGGTCGATCGCGAGGCGTTGCGCCGGGCGTTGGGGCTCCCTGAGCAGGACGGGTTCGTCGAGGACGCCGCCGTGGCGGCCGCGCTCCGCGACGGCGACGCGCGGCGGGCCTTCACCGAGGGCGGCGTCGCGGCCCTGCGGCTCGCCCTGCCGGCGCTCCGGGCCGAGCCGGCGCGGGACGGCGCCCTCGCCTGGCATCTCCGGGTGAGCCTGCCGCTCCTCGACGACGGCCGCCTCGACCTGCGCCTCGACGCGCCGCCGGGCGAGGCGGCGGCCGAGATCCTGGAGGAGATGGCGCTCGGCAACGATCCGGCCTGGCGGCTCGACGACCTGCGGGCGGCGCTTGCCGAGACCGCGGCCGGGTTCGCGCGCACGCTCCACCGGACGGTGGCGCGCCTGCGCGACCAGATCCGCGACGACCTCCACGAGATCGGGGCGGACGCGCCCACCTACATCGCCCACCTCGACCGGTCGCTGCGCGCCCGCGTCTTCACGCCCTCCCCGAACCTCGCCCACGCGATCCTCGACACCCTGAAGACCGTGCGGACGCGGGCGAAGGTGGTGGCGCGCGAGGAATCCGGACGGCGGCGCCTGCGCGACCGGGTCGGGTTCGGCTCCTACATCGACAAGTTCGTGCCCGCCCGCCGGCTGAACCGGCGCATCGTCTTCCACATGGGCCCGACCAATTCCGGCAAGACCTACGCGGCGCTCGAAATGCTGGCGAAGGCGCCGACCGGGACCTACCTCGCGCCGCTGCGCCTGCTCGCGCTGGAGAACTACGAGGCCCTGCTGGAGCGGGGCCTGCGCGCCGGCATGGTCACCGGCGAGGAGATCCTGGGCGAGCCGGACCCGAGCCACACCGCGCGCACCATCGAGACCGCTGACCTGCGCCGCCCGGTCGAGGTCGCGGTGATCGACGAGATCCAGATGCTGTCCGACCCCGACCGCGGCTGGGCCTGGACCAACGCGCTGTTCGGGATTCCGGCGCGGACCGTGATCGTCTGCGGCTCGGACGACGCGCTCTCGCATGTCCGCCGAGCGGCGGAGGCCGCGGGCGAATCCCTCGACGTGGTCACCTTCGTGCGCAAGACCCCGCTGGTGGCGCTCGGTGAGCCCGTTCCGCTCGAATCCGTGCAGCCGGGGGACGCCGTCGTCGCCTTCTCGCGCCGGGCCGTGCACGAGAACCGCGAGGCGCTGGTGGCGGCCGGGCGCAGCGTCGCCACCATCTACGGCGCGCTCTCGCCGGAGGTGCGGCGGGCGGAAGCGCGGCGCTTCCGCGACCGCGAGGCCGAGGTGCTGGTCACCACCGACGCGATCGGCATGGGCCTGAACCTCGGGCCGCTCAAGCGCGTGATCTTCTCGGCCGTCGCGAAGTGGGACGGCACGGCGACCCGCCCGCTCACCAACCCCGAGATCCGCCAGATCGCGGGACGCGCCGGCCGCTTCGGACATCAGGACGAGGGCCACGTCTCGGCCACCGACGACGCCAGCCTCGGCCCGATCCGCGACGCGCTCGCCGGCGCGCCGACGGCGCCCGCCGCCGACACCCGCTTCTACGTCCGGCCGGACCTGATCGCGATCGAGGCGGCGGCGGCCGAACTCGGCACCGACGCGCTCGCCGAGGTGCTGACGCATTTCTCGCGCGCGACCTTCTACGACGGCTCCCCGTTCCAGCCCTCGGCGATGGAGGAGGCGCTGGAGGCGGCGCGGGCGGTCGACAAGGCGCACCTGCCGATCCGCGAGGCCTTCGCCTTCGCGGTCTGCCCGATCGACCGGCGCGACCCGGCCTCGACGGCCATGCTGGACCGCTGGGTCCAGGCGCGGGCGGCGGGCGCGCCCGTCGCGGCGTTGCGGGCCAACGTCGGCGGCGAGCTCGAATACCTGGAGCGGACGGTGAAGCTCGCCGCCGCCTACCTCTGGCTGGCGCGGCGCTTCCCCGACACGTTCGACGAGGCGGAGGCGACCAAGCTGCTGCGCGGCCGCGCCAACGCCGCCATCGAGCAGACCCTGCGCGAGACGGCTTCGTGCAACCTCGCGGCGCGGACCCGGCCGCGCGTGCCGGCCTGACCGCTGCGGCGTCCTCCCTCCCCTGCGGAGGCTTCCTGATTCACACAGGCCTGGTTCTGGCGGTTCGCTTTGCGCGCATCCGCTCGCCCCGCATGGATCTCGGGCTTGCCCGAGATCCGAACCTACCTGCCGAAATCGGGCAGGCCCGACTTCGGTGGGGGAGAGGGCTTTGCCGACCTCGTCGTCGGCAAAGCGAGGCGGCAGCCGACGGTGAGGGGGCGCGCCCCGGAGGAGGCTCCTCCGTTCGCCCCCCACTCACCGCCGCTTCGGCTTCGCCTTCGCTTCCCGCACGGACGACGAGGTCGGTGCGGGCCTCTCCCCGCCCGCTGGGAGAGGGGAACCCGCGCGTCGTCCGAGGCCGTCACGAGAGGCGAAACCCCAATAGCCTGCAGAAGGCGGAGGGAAGCACGCGTCGGAATCGGACTGGCGCGAAACTAAACCTCGCTCGGCACCACCGGCCGAGCCAGCAACACAGCCGTCGCGATCCCCACCGCCAAAATCGTGACGGCGCAGGTGGCCAGGGCCGCGAACTGGCCGACGCCCTGCAGCGCCGCGCCGAGCACCGCGACGCCGAGCGCCTGGCCGCAGAAGAACGAGAACGCGTGGAGCGCCACCGCCGAGGCGCGGGCCTTGGGGGCGACCTCGGTCACCTGCACCTGGAAGGTGTTGTGCAACATGTAGAATCCGAGCCCCATGGCGACCAGCGCCGCCGCGTCGAGCTGCCAGCGGCCGGCCACGCCGATCGTCGTCAGCGCGGCCGCGCAGACGAGGCCGCCGCCGACCAGCATCCGCTGCATCCCGAGGAACCGGACCAGCAGCCCGACCAGGGCGGAGTAGATCAGCCCGCCGACGGCGAAGCCCGCGAGCGCCAGCCCGGCCTCGCGCGGGCCGCCCTCCCCCCGGGCCTCGATCAGCGGTGCGAGGTGCGGGAAGATGCCGAACACCGCGATCGCCTCGACGAACACCGCCGCGAACAGCACGCGGGCGCGGGGGTCGGCGACGATCGTCCGGTAGCGCGTGAGCGCCAGGCCGAATTCGGGGCGCCGCGGCGGGAGGCGCTGGCTCCGGTCGAAGCCGAACAGCGTCGCGGCGCAGCCGAGCACGGCGACGGCGGCGTTGATCGCGAACACCCCGTGCCAGCCGACCCGCCCCTCGATCAGCCCGGCGAAGGTCGAGCCGGAAAGCTGGCCGAGGATGACCGCGACGAGGAACCGGCCGATCGCCACCTGCCGGCGCTCCATCGGCACCCGGTCGCCCATCAGGGCGAGCGCCAGCGGGATCACCCCGCCGGCGGCCGCGCCCGCCACCATCCGCAGGCCGAACAGCAGGCGCAGGTCCTGGGCCAGGGCGCAGCCGGCGAGCGCCACGACCAGCACCGCGAGGCAGGCGGCGATGACCCGCTCCTTGCCGACCGCGTCGCCCACCGGCCCGAGGATCGGCTGGATCAGCGCGTAGGGCAGCGCGAAGGCGGTCGAGAGCAGGGCCACGGTGTGGGCGTCGCTGCCGAGGTCGCGCGCCAGCACGCCGACCAGCGGCTCGACCGAGCGCCATGCGAAGGTGCTGGAGAAGCCCGCCGCGGCGAGCACCAGGATCAGGCGAGCGGTCGAGGCGGTGGAGGCCGTCATGCGCCGTGGCTCGGGAACGCCCGGCGGCAGGGGCCGGACCGTGCCCGGCCTAGCCGACATCCGCCCGGTTTGCATCCCCGTCGCTGCCTTCGCCGGCGGACGCCGTCACCCGGCGGAGCCGACGATCCGGTCGAGGCGCATGCGCGTGATCGTCGCGATCTCGCTTAGCGCCGCCTCGGCCTCGGTGTCCGCGTCGCGGGCCAGCCTCTGCTCGAACACCTCCAGGATCGCCTCCCGGCTCCGGCCGCGGACCGCGATGATGAACGGGAAGCCGAACTTTTCGCGGTAGGCCGCGTTCAGCCGGTCGAAGCGGTCGAAGTCGGCGACGGTGAGGGCGTCCAGCCCGGCGCTGCCCTGCTCGGCGACCGAGTCCGCCGTCATCTGCCGTGCCCGCGCCGCGGCGCCCGCGAGTTCGGGGTGCCCGTTGAGGAAGGCGAGCCGTTCCGCCGCGGGCGCCGCGCGAACGACGGCGACCATCGCCGCATGCAGGGCGGCGACGCTCGCGAACGGCCGGGCCGCGTAGGCGCGCTCGGCCACCCAGGGCGCGTGCTCGAACGTGGCGGCGAGGAGCGCCACGAAGCCGTCGCGATCGAGGGCGTCGACGGCTGCGATGTCCGGCATCGGGTCCACGCGGGCCTCAGCTGCCGCGATAGGTGGTGCAGCTGCCCGGCGTGCACAGCATCGGCACGTGGTAGTGCTGCTTCACGTCGAAGATCGCGAACCGCACGACGGCGTCGTCGACGAACGGCTCGGCGGCGTCGGGCAGCGTCTTGAAGTAGTCGTCGATGTGGAACTCGAGCTGGTACTCGCCGACCTTCGCGTCGGCGGCGGCGACCACCGGGCCGTCGGTGCGCCCGTCGGCGTTGGTGGTCATCGACTTCACGAAGCGCCACCCGTCGCCCTCCCTGATCGAGAGGTCGATCCTGACGCCTGCCGCGGGGCGCCCGCGCTGCGCATCGAGGACGTGCGTGCTGATCCCGGCCATGGTTTTCGACTTTCCTGATGATGGGTCGGAGACGGCGGGGCGCCCTCAACTTCCGCGGTAGTACGAGTAGCCCCAGGGCGAGAACAGGATCGGCAGGTGGTAGCGCTGGGTGACGTCGCGGACGACGAAGCGCACCGGCACCAGGCCGAGGAAGTTCGGGCTCGGCAGCTTGACGCCGAGCGCCTGGAAGTAGGCCTCGACATGCAGCAGCAGCTCGTAACGGCCGGCCTTGAGCGCGTCGTCCACCAGCAGCGGGTCCGCAGGCCGTCCGGTCGGCGAGGTCGTCACGGTCTTGAGCGGGCGGTAGCCGTCGCCGTCGCGGATCGACAGGTCGCAGACCATGCCGGCGCCGGGCGTGCCGTGGAAGTTGTCGATCGCATGCATCGTCAGGCGGGGTCCGAGGCCCGCCTGCGAGGTCGGCGCGACGGTGAGCGCGCCGGGCTTCTGCGGCGCGGGCGGGGACGTCTGCGCGAGGGCGCCGGTTGAGGCCGCAGCCATGCCGCCGGCTCCGGCGATGACGAGGGAGCGGCGCGTGAGCAAAGGTCGGTCCAAGGGTTCGGTCCTCGCGGGAGACGGTTCGGGCGACGGTTCGGGATGGGGGCCGGGGTCGGGGG
>NZ_VRVF01000031.1:0-55352 GCF_008040045.1 Methylobacterium sp. WL8
GGGCGAGCGGCACCGCGGACGCGGCGATGCGGGCGGGGCCGCGCTGGAAGCGCAGGCGCTTCAGTCGGCGCGGGTCGGCGTCGAGCACCTCGAACTCGAGGTCGCCCGGGCCGGTGATGAGCTCGCCGCGCGAGGGCACGCGGCCGGCCAGCGTCACGATCATGCCGCCGATCGTGTCGATCTCCTCGGCCATCTCGCCCACCGCCGCGACGAGGTCGACGCCGGTGGCCTCGGACACCTCGGCGAGCGGCGCGCGGGCGTCGGCCACGAACACCTCGGCCTCGCCCTCCAGGCGCTGCACCAGGCGGCCCTCCACCACGTCGTGCTCGTCCTCGATGTCGCCGACGACCATCTCGATCAGGTCCTCGATCGAGATCAGCCCATCGGTGCCGCCGTACTCGTCGATGACGAGCGCCATGTGGGTGCGGGTGGCCTGCATCCGCACCAGCAGGTCGATCGCCGGCATCGAGGGCGGCACGAACAGGACCGGCCGCTGGATCCGGGTGGAGGCGAGCGTCGCGGTGAGGTCGACGTTGCCGAGGTTGAGCGTGCGGAGCGCCCGGCCCGGCGACTTGCGCACCCGCGGGGCGGGCTTGGGCGCGTCGACGGGCTCCTCGCCCGCAACGGGTTGCACAACGCCGTTCGTTTGAGCGGTGCTCCGGCGCGGGGCGGCCTCGGCGCGCGCCGCGATGTGATCGACGAAGTCGCGGATGTGGACCATGCCGCGCGGGTCGTCGAGCGTCTCGCCGTAGACCGGCAGGCGGGAATGGCCTGCGGTGCGGAACAGCTTGAGCAGGTCGCCGAGGCCGGTCTCGACCGAGACCGCGACGATATCGGCCCGCGGGATCATCACGTCGTCGACGCGCACCTTGTGCAGCCCGAGCACGTTCTTGAGCATGGCGCGCTCGAGCGGCGAGAACGCGTTCTCGCCCGAATCAGGCTCGGCCAGGGCGTCTTCGATGTCGCCGCGCAGGGAATCGCGCGGTTTCAGGTGCAGCACCTGGAGGAGACGGTCGTACCAGGGCTCGCGCGCACCCGATTCCGCCTCGTTGGAACTGAGCGCGGCCTGGGCCGCGCCGCGACTTCGATCGTGGGTCATGTCTCTCGTGTCTGGGATCGTTTGGGGCGTCGCCGCTCAGCCGGCCACGGGTTCCGCGTAAGGGTCCGGCACGCCGAGGGTCGCGAGCGCCGCGACCTCCAGGGCCTCCATGGCGTCGGCGTCCGCGTCGCCGGTCTCGTGGTCCTGGCCGAGCAGGTGGAGGGTGCCATGGACCAGGAGGTGCGCGATGTGGTGGGCGAGCGGCTTCGACTGCTCGGCACTTTCGCGCACCAACGTGTCGTACGCAAGAACGACGTCGCCGAGCGGCCGCGCGAGGCCGGGTTGCGCCGGCTGCGGGGCAGCCGGAAACGACAGCACGTTGGTGGGCATGTCCTTGCCCCGCCAGGTCCGGTTGAGGTCCTGCACGGTCGCGTCGTCGGCGAGCAGGACGCTGACCTCGACCGGGCCGGCGGGCGAATCGGGCGCCGCCGCGAGTCCGGCCTCGACGACGCGGATCACGAAGGCCTCGAGCCCGGGGACCGCGTCGTCCCAGCGCGCGTCCTCGACCGCGACGTCGATCTCGTGCGGCATCACGCGAGCGGCCGGCGGCGCGGATTCGGGTTGCGGTCGGCATCCGCCTCGCCGTGGGCCGCGCCCTCGTAGGCGGTGACGATGCGGCGCACGAGGTCGTGGCGGACCACGTCCACGTCGCGGAAGGTGATGCGGCCGATGCCCTCGACGCCGTCGAGCACCTTCACCGCCTCCACGAGACCCGACTTCTGCCCCGGCGGCAGGTCGACCTGGCTCGGATCGCCGGTGACGATCATCCGGGAGTTCTCGCCGAGCCGGGTCAGGAACATCTTCATCTGCATCGAAGTGGTGTTCTGCGCCTCGTCGAGCAGCACGATCGCGTTGGTGAGCGTGCGCCCGCGCATGAAGGCCAGCGGCGCGATCTCGATCACCCCGGTCTGCAGGCCGCGATCGACGTGGCGCGCCTCCATGAAGTCGTAGAGCGCGTCGTAGATCGGGCGGAGATAGGGATCGACCTTGTCGCGCATGTCGCCGGGGAGGAACCCGAGGCGCTCGCCGGCCTCGACCGCAGGGCGCGAGAGGATCAGCCGCTCGGCGTGCCCCTGCTCCAGCAGCGAGACCGCGTGGCCGACCGCGAGCCAGGTCTTGCCGGTGCCGGCCGGCCCCTCGGCGAAGACGAGCTCGTTGGCGCGCAGGGCCTTGATGTAGGCGTCCTGCGCGGCGTTCCGGGCGCGGACCGCGCCGCGCTTGCGCGTGGCGATCTGCTCGAAATGCGGCCGGTCGGGCTCGGCGGCGACCACGGCCGCCGGAAACAGCTGGCCCTGGACGGTGGCCTCCTGGATCGCGCCGTCTACGTCGCCGAGCGTCAGGGTGCCGCCGCCGGTCCGCACCCGGGCGTAGAGCTTCTCGAACACCCGGCGGGCGCGCTCGGTGGCGTCGGCCGAGCCCTTGAGCACGAGGTGGTTGCCGAGCGCGGTGGCCGTCACCTCCAGCCGCCGCTCGACATGCGCGACGTTCTGGTCGTACTGGCCGAAGACGAGACTCGCGAGGCGGTTGTCGTCGAAGGTCAGCGCGACCTCGACCGGCTCGTCGTGGACAGCGCCGGGGCCGACCGGCCGCGCGGCGGGCCCGCGCCCGCGCAAGGGGCCACCGCGCCCGGCCGTTCCGTCGAATGACGCCACGAACACTCCCTTCATCGCTCATGCCGAGCCTCGTGGGCAGGAGCCCATGAGACCCGGCGGATTGCCGCCGTCCCACGGTCGCGGGGGCCGGATCGCGCAGCGCGATCCGGGATCACGCCGCCGCGGCGGCCTCGATCGCCTCGCCGAACAGGCTGTTGGTCCCCGCCTCGACGACGCGCACTGGCACGATCCGCCCGATGCAGGAGGTGGGGGCGTCGAACTGAACGGCGAGCAGGTGCGGCGTCTTGCCCGCGACCTGACCCGGCCGGCGGCCGACCTTTTCGACCAGGACCTCGACCACCTGGCCCACCGCCGCGCGCTGGAACGCGTGGCGCTGCGCATCGAGCAGCGCCTGCAGCGCATGGAGGCGGGCGGTCATGACGTCCTCCGGCACCGCGTCGGCGCGCTCGGCGGCCGGCGTGCCGGGGCGCGGGCTGTACTTGAAGGAGTAGGCGCTCTCGAACCCGACATCGGAAACGAGACGCATCGTGTCGGCGAACTCGGCGTCGGTCTCGCCGGGGAAGCCGACGATGAAGTCCGAGGACAGGGCGATGTCGGGACGGACCTTGCGGACCCGGTCGATGATCCGCCGGTAGGCGTCGCCGGTATGCTTGCGGTTCATCGCCGCGAGGATGCGGTCGGAGCCCGACTGCACCGGCAGGTGGAGGTAGGGCATCAGGGCCGGGATCTCGGCATGCGCCGCGATCAGGTCGTCGCCCATGTCGTTGGGGTGGCTCGTGGTGTAGCGGATGCGGGCGATGCCGGGCACGCGCGCCACCGCCCGGATCAGGTCGGAGAGCGTCGCGGTCCCGCCATCGCTGGCGAGCCCGTGGTAGGCGTTCACGTTCTGGCCGACGAGGCCGATCTCGCGGACCCCGCCGGCGGCGAGCCTTTCCGCCTCCGCCACGACCGCCGCGATCGAGCGCGAGACCTCGGCGCCGCGGGTGTAGGGCACGACGCAGAACGCGCAGAACTTGTCGCAGCCCTCCTGCACCGTGAGGAAGGCGGAGACGCCCGCGGTGCGCCGCGCCGGCAGGTGGTCGAACTTGTCCTCGACGGGGAATTCGGTGTCGACCACGCGCTTGGCGTGCGAGCGGGCCAGCAGGTCCGGCAGGCGATGGTAGCTCTGCGGGCCGACCACCACATCGACGACGGGCGCGCGGTGCAGGATCTCGGCGCCCTCGGCCTGCGCCACGCAGCCGGCGACGACGATGCGGGTGTCGCGGCCTTCGAGCTGGCGCGCATCCTTGAGCACGCGCAGGCGCCCGAGCTCGGAATAGACCTTCTCGGCCGCCTTCTCGCGGATGTGGCAAGTGTTGAGCACCACCACGTCCGCCTCCTCGACGTGGTCGGTGGCGGAGAACCCCTGCTCGGCCAAGACGTCCGCCATGCGGGCGGCGTCGTAGGCGTTCATCTGGCAGCCGTAGGATTTGACGAAGGCTTTTTTCGACACCGCGTCGGGTCCCGGGTTCCTTGGGATACGGCGCGCGAGCATCTCCGCCGCCGAGGCGGAACGCGTCTACCATAGATCGGCCGTGCCGTCGCGACCCGGCCCAAACGCTTGCAAGACCGTATCCTATAGAATACAAAAGATGATGATCCGCATCCGCCGTACGGCTGGTTTCGACGCTTGGCTGCGCGCCTTGCGGGATCAGTGCGCCAAGGCCCGCATCGCGATCCGGATCGACCGGCTCGCCGCGGGAAACGCCGGCGATGCGAAACCGGTCGGCTCCGGGGTGAGCGAGCTGCGCGTCGATGTCGGGCCGGGCTATCGCCTGTAGTTCGTCCGCCGCGGCGAGGCCCTGATCGTTCTGCTCTGCGGCGGGGACAAGAGCAGCCAGCAACGCGACATCGTGCAGGCCAAGGCCCTGGCGGCGGGCCTGCAGGACGGAGACGGCGCATGACCGAGACGCAGCCCTACGATTCCGCCGACTACCTGGAGACCGACGAGGCGCTGGCGGAGTACCTCACCGCGGCCTTCGAGGAGGGAGACACGGCGCTCTTCCGGCACGCCCTCGGCGTCGCCGCCCGCGCGCGCGGCATGACGCGGATCGCCCGCACCTCCGGGCTATCGCGCGAGAGCCTTTACAAGGCGCTCTCCGAGGACGGCAACCCGAGCCTCGACACGACGGTGCGCGTCCTGAAGGCGATGAACCTGCGGCTGACGGCGACCGTGCCGCACGCGTCCGAGCCGGCCTGACGGGATCAGGCCGCCGCCGTGCCATCCGGGAGCCCGGCGAGCGGCCGGGCGGGGGCGGGTCCCACCGTCGCCGCAGGGCCCGGCGCCGACCCTGCGCCCTTCATCGCGGCGCGCACCGCCGCCTCGGCCTGGGCGGTGACGGCCTTGCGGTCGGTGCCGGCCTCGAAGGCGATCGGCTGACCCCAGACCACGTGGACGTCGATCGGCCCCTTCTCGAAGAACAGGGCGAGGTGGGGGGCGAGGTCCATGTCGCCGTACCAGGCGATCTCGGGGCGCTCGACCCGGCCGACGGGCAGGCCGTTGCGGCGCGGATAGGTGATCGCCAGCGGCTGCAGGCGGATGCGGTCGGTCTCGGCCTGGATCGCGGCCCGCGCCGCGCCGACGAGCGAGGAGCGGAACGGCAGCAGGCGGGTGCCGTCGCCGGTGGTGCCCTCGGCGAACAGCACCACGAGCTCGCCCCGCGCCAGCCGGTCGCCGATCGCGGCGTTGACGGTGGCGGTGGCGCCCCGCCGCGCCCGGTCGATGAACACCGTGCGCTGGAGGGCGGCGAGCGTGCCGACGACCGGCCAGCCGGCGATCTCGGACTTCGCCACGAACGAGAGCGGCCGCAGCGAGCCGATGGCGATGATGTCGAGCCAGGAGACGTGGTTGGCGAGCACCAGGGCGGCCTCGCCGGGGCGGGGCGGGGTGCCGCTCTGCGTCACCTGCACCGAGAACAGGGCCAGGAACACCCGGTGGAACAGGGCGGGCGCGAGGCCCCATCCGCGGCGCTCGCCGAAGCGCAGGGCCAGCCAGTGCGGCCCGGCGAGCAGCGCGAAGGCCAACGCGCAGACGACCAGCCGCAGGGCCACCCCGACGCGCGTCACCGGCCGCTCACGTCAGGTCGGCCCGCATGGTCAGCGCAGTCGCGCGGCTGCCGTCGGCCTGCGCGTAGTAGCCGGTCCGCGTGCCGACCTGCGTGAAGCCGTGCCGGGCGTAGAGCCTGAGCGCGGGGGCGTTGCCCTCGTCGACCTCCAGGTGGACGTGCGCGACACCGATCAGCGCCAGGTGCCCGAGGTGCTCGCGCAGCAGCCGGTGGCTCAGGCCCCCGCCGCGGGCGGAGGGCGCCAGCACGACGGTGAGGATCTCCGCCTCGTCCGCGACCTTGCGGGACAGGACGAAGCCCTGCATCGCGCCGGCGCGCCACAGGGCGTGCCCCTGCGTCGCGCGCTCGCACAGCATCCGCTCGAACTCGTGCGCGTCCCAGGGCCGCGCGAAGGCGGTGGCGTGGAGACGCGCCAGCGTCCGCGCCTGGTCGGCCTCGCGCAAGGGGGCGACGTAGGGCTCGGGGCCCCAGGCCTCCCACCAGGCGAGCCACCATTCCAGCGGCCAGAAGGGCGAGACCGGGCGGGTCATCGCCGGGCGATCCGCGCGCGGTCCTGCGGCTGGGCGTCGGCCCCGCGCAGGTACATCGGCCGGGGCAGGGCGTGGGCCGGGTCGGCGACCAGGCCGAGCGAGGCGACCCAGGCGATGTCGGGGCCGGCGGCGCCCGCGACCGTCACCGCGACGCCTCGGGCGCGGAGCACCGCCGCCAGCGATGCGGCGCCGGAGCCGACGAGGATGACCGGGCCGGCCCCGAGCCGGTCGGCGGCCTCCTCGAGAAGCAGGTGCGTCGGCGGCACGACGATCCCCTCGCCCGCGCTCATCGCCTGGAGGTAGACCGCGCCGTGGCGGGCATCGATCGCGGCGGCGACCAGGCCGTCGCCGTTCAGCGCCAGCTGCGGCGCGAGCAGCGCCGACAGGGTGGTGACGCCGACGACGGGAATGTTCGCGGCGAGGCCGACGGCGCGGGCCGCCGACAGGCCGACGCGCAGGCCGGTGTAGCTGCCGGGGCCGACGGTGACGGCGACGCGCGACAGGCCCTCGAACCCGCCCGCGAACCGGGCCATCACCCGCTCGACGAGGGGCAGCAGCGCCTCGGCGTGGCCGCGGGCCAGCGTCATCGATTCCTGCGCGAGCAGGTCGACGCCGTCGGTCGTCTCGGTGGCGACGCAGGCCGAGCAGAGCTCGAGTGCCGTGTCGATGGCCAGGATATGCACGCCCACTCCCGTTCGCCGGGGCTTCGCTCCCGCTCACCCTGTGAAGGAAGGGGCGAGCCTAAGGCAAAACGGCCGCGCCCGTCAGTGCGGGGCGGCCGTCGCGGAGCGGTTCGGGCGCAGGTGTTGCACGGGCGCTTCGGGTGACGGGTGCTTCGGGTGACGGGCGCTTCGGGTGGAAGCGCCCGGCCGCCTCAGACCGCCTGGACTTCGCGGATCTCCGGCAGGAAGTGCTTGAACAGGTTCTGCACGCCGTGCCGGAGCGTCGCGGTGGAGGAGGGGCAGCCGGAGCAGGCGCCCTTCATCTCCAGGTAGACGACGCCCTCCTTGTACCCGCGGAAGGTGATGTCGCCGCCGTCGCCAGCCACCGCCGGGCGCACGCGGGTCTCGAGCAGGTCCTTGATCGTCACCACGGTGTCGTGGTCGGCCGCGTCGTAGAACTCCTCCGCGTCGTCCTCGGCTTGCGTCGCGCCTTCCGCCATCACCGGAACGCCGGACTGGAAGTGCTCCATGATCGCGCCGAGCAGCGCCGGCTTGACCTGCGGCCACTCGTTCACGCCGTCGGCCTTGGTCACGGAGATGAAGTCGTGGCCGAAATACACGCCGGCGACGCCGGGCACGTCGAACAGGCGCTGCGCCAGCGGCGAGCGGGCGGCGCCCTCCGCATCCTTGGCCTCGAAGGTGCCCTCTTGCAGCACCACCCGGCCGGGCAGGAACTTCAGGGTGGCGGGGTTCGGGGTCGCTTCGGTCTGGATGAACATATCTGACACAATCCTCGTCCGCTGCGCCGGTTCAAGGCCGGCCGGGAACGGCGCATGCGCGCCGCCCTCCATGTGGACCGCGAACGTGATTTTCTCAACCAGGGCCGGCAATCGACAAGCGCGGGCACTTGGTGTATCGCGGCGCCAACTCAAAACAGGATGCCGAAATCCTGACGCCCGCAAGCCCATCCGGGGCGGCGCGGCGCGACGGCCGGAGCTATTCATGAACATCATCCAGCAGCTCGAGCAGGAAGAAGTCGCTCGACTCAACAAGACCATCCCCGATTTCCAGCCCGGCGACACGGTGATCGTGAACGTCAAGGTCAAGGAAGGCGAGCGCACCCGCGTCCAGGCCTACGAGGGCGTGGTGATCGCGCGCTCCGGCGGCGGGCTCAACGAGAGCTTCACCGTCCGCAAGATCTCCTACGGCGAGGGCGTCGAGCGCCTGTTCCCGGTCCACGGCCCCTTGATCGATTCGATCAAGGTCGTCCGCCGCGGCAAGGTGCGCCGGGCCAAGCTGTACTACCTGCGCGACCGCCGCGGTAAGTCCGCCCGCATCGCCGAGCGCACAGACAAGAACAAGGTCTCCAAGGCCGACAAGGCGAAGGCCGACAAGGCGAAGGCCGCCCCCGCCGCCGAGTGATCCGCCCGCTCCCGCACAGGGAGCCCGGCACGAGAAAGCCCGCCGCGATCCGATCGCGGCGGGCTTTTTGTTTGCTCTGCACCCGCCCGGTCATCCCGGGGCGCCGAAGGCGAGCCCGCGATGGCGAGGAGGGACCGTCCGGCCGGATAGACCGGGCGATCGAATCAGGCGGTGCGCAGCGCCCGGCGCTTGTTCTGGGCGGTCATCTGCATCAGTCCGACCATCACCAGGATCGTCCCGACGTAGACGATGCCCTGGAGCACGGTCGGGCGGTCGGTGTAGCCGACCAGCGCGTGCAGCACGCGGCCCGGCCAGCCGTTCTCCGGGATCAGGCCGGACGAGTTCCATAGGATCTGGTCGAGCCCGGTGACGATCCCGGCGTTCGACAGGAACTGCGCCGCCTGCGCCGCGAGGCCGGCGGCGAGGAAGATGATCAGCGCGCTCGTCACCGAGAACACGTAGCGGCTCGGAATCGAGGCGAGGCCGAAATAGCTGATGCCCGAGAGCACGACGCCCGCGCCGACGCCGGCCAGCGCCCCGGCCTGCAGGTCGGCGCCCGACGCGCCGGAGGCCACGAGGCCGTAGAGGAACAGCACGAGCTCGGCGCCCTCGCGCAGGATCGCCGCGCCGACGACCAGCGCCAGCGCCGCCGCGGTGCGCCGCCCGGAGCGGACCGCCTCGCCCGCCGCCCGCAATTCGCCGGCGAGCTCGCGTCCGTGGGCCGCCATCCAGGTGTTGTGCCAGACCAGCATCAGCACGGCGACGATCAGCACGGCGGCGTTGAGCAGGTCCTGCCCCGCGCCCTCGAACGCGTCCGAGATCTTCTCCGCGAACAGCGCGACGAGGGCGGCGCCGGCCAGGCCCCCGACGATGCCGAGGGCGACCCAGCGGCCGCGCCCGGGGATGCCGCGGGTGGCCGCCAGCACGATCGAGATGATGAGGCCCGCCTCGATGACCTCGCGGAAGGCGATGACGAAGGCTCCGATCATGCGGATATCCCGGCTTTCGCGTTGAGGAAGCGCGCGCGCTACCAGATCCAGAAGAGAAGCGCCCAGTTCGCGACCGCGAGGCCGGCTGCGGCGCCGATGCAGAGGGTGGCCGCGACCCGGCGCGGGCCGGCGGCCGACAGCCCGGCGATCCGCCAAGCCAGCCACAGGCTCCACAGGCTCGCCCCGGCGAGCAGGCCGGCGCGGACCTCGTTCACGTAGGGCAGGGCGATGCCTTCGCCACGCAGGAACGAGACCGTGAGCGCCGAGAGGCCGAGGAAGACGCCGCAGCCGGCGATCGGGATCAGCGCCTGCGTCAGGTGGTGGAACCGGGTCATCGACCACGGCCCGGCCGCGCGGGTGGCCAGCGCCACCAGCGCGGTGAGCGCCAAGCCGATCCCGAGGCAGGCGGCGCCGACGTAGGCGAGCAGCATCGCGCCGTCGAGGAGGGTGAGCACGTCGTTGTGCTCGGGGTAGTTCGTCAGCACGAACCACGGCGCCGAGGTCTCCAGCGGCCAAGTCACGCCGCGCTCGATCAGCCAGGTGGCGAGCCACTGCTTGCCGTCGACGTACCAGGGGCTCGACGACCACTGGAACGCGCCGACGGCGAGACCCATCATGCCGAACAGGATCAGCACGGTCTGGTCGAGCGACGGCTCGTCGCCGGCCACGTGCACGATCTCGTGGTTGGGCGAGCGGCGGGCGAGACGCACGGCCCCGCGATAGCCGCTGCAGCGCCCGCACATGTGGCAGGCGCCCGATCCCCGCATGGTCTTGACCGCCACGAGCGGCGCGCAGTTGAAGCCGTCGGCCCGGAGCGGCTTCGGCGAGGCGCTCCAGGCGGCGCCGTCGACCTGGAAGCTCACCGGCGCGAGCTTCGAGAGCACCGCGAACACGCCGTTGACCGGGCAGAGGTAGCGGCACCACACCCGCTTGTTGCGCCCGTAGACGGCGCCGACGAGGATCGCCGCCACGGTCGAGCCGCCAAGCACGGCGAGCACCGGCTTCGGGTAGCCGTAGACGCTGACCATCTGGCCGTAGACCGTAGTGCCGGCGAACGCCAGGAACGGCCATCCACCCCAGGTGATCCAGCGCGGCACGGCGCGGCCGAGGCTCCAGCGGCTGGCGAACTCGGTGAGCGTGCCTTCGGGGCACAGGACCCCGCACCATGCGCGGCCGGCCACCACCATGCTGACCAGCACGAACGGCCACCAGACGCCCCAGAACGCGAACTGCGCCAGCAGCGTCAGGTTCGACCAGAGGTGCGCGGAGCGGTCCGGCAGCGGCAGGAAGGCGGGCACGGCGACGAGCACGACGTAGACGCCGACCACAACCCACTGGATGCCGCGCAGCACGCCGCCGTGCCGGCGGAGCCAGTCGCCGAAGGCGGCGAGGCGTGCGTCGATCCAGGCCTCCCGGCCGGGGCTGAGGGTCGCGCCGGCCACCGGCTACTTCGCCACCGGATCCTTGGCCACCAGCGTCGCCTTCGCCTCCGGATGGAAGTCGTCGAAGACGTCGTAGCTGCCCGGATCGAGGGTGCGGAAGATGATCGACGAGGTCGAGCCGGCGGCGAGCGCCTTCTCGCGCTTCAGCTCGAGGCTTTCGAACTCCACCGGCGAGGCGCCGGTGTTCGAGATCTCCAGCTTGAAGCGGGTCTTGGCCGGAACCTCGATGATCGCGGGAAGGATCACCCCGTCCTTCATCTCGACCTTGATCACCGGCATGTCGTCGGCGCGCGCCGCGAGCGGTGCGAGGAGGAGCGCGCAGAGGGCGAGGAGGCTGGTCGCTGTCCGCATCCTCAATACGCGCCCTTCTTGCCGATGCCGGCGAAGGTGAAGTCCTGGGTGACGTCGAACGGCTTGAACCACTCGGCCACCCCGGTTTCCTTGTCGACGTGGCGGCCGAAATGCGCGTGCGGCCCGGGGGGCGCCACGGTGAGCTTCAGGCGGTAGCGCCCGGGCCCGAACAGCTTGACGTTGTCGCCGTAATGCGGGCCGTCGTTGGCGACCATGCCCATCAGCGCGCCCGCCACCTTCTGGTCGGTGGGCTTGTCGCCGTCGAGCTTCACCACCTCGAAGGTGACGGCCAGGAAGGGCACGAAGTCGCCCTCGGCGAACCCGTTGCGGTTGTCCTTGGCCGCGCGGATGTCGGCCTCGAGGTGCAGGTCGGACTGCGCCGCCGCGCGCATCATGTCGGGCGGGTCCATCTCGATCGGCTGCAGGTACACCGCCGCGACCTCGAGACCGTTCTGGGTCACGTGAGGCCCGACGGGGATCTCCTTGGCGACCGCGGAGGCGGCGAGCAGGGGAAGGGCCAGCAGGGGGAGGAGGAGACGGTGCGCGCGCATGGGGAGCATCGCATACCCGGCCGCGCCGAAATTGGAAGAGGCATGTTCGTCACATGCTCAAATCATAATCGTTCCAAACTAGCAGGATTACAGTCGAGGTTTGGAAAACTCCGCGATCCTGAAAGATGAACCGTAGATCTCGTGCGGCGAAACTCCGGCGGGTTCCTGGCCCGCCGGAGGTCTCGACTTAGAAATGGCTCGCGAGCAGCGCGACGCCGAGGACGGCGACCGTGCCGCCGAGCATGGGAGCCATGACCGTACGGCGGGTTCCGGCCGCGACCAGGCCGAGGCCGAGCCCGACGGCGTGGAGCAGGGCGGTGCCGGCGAGGAAGCCGAGTCCGTAGACGAGGCCGGAGGCGGTCTCGGGCATCTCGGCGCCGTGGGCGTAACCGTGGAAGACGGCGAAGCCGCCGACGAGGGCACCGAGCGCGGCGAGCGGCAGCCGAAGCCCGAACACCGCCGCGAGGCCGAAGGCGACGACCGAGAGGGCGATCCCGGCCTCGGCCAGCGGCAGCGCGAACCCGGCCATGCCGAGCCCCGCGCCCACCGCCATCAGCGCGAGGAAGGAGGCCGGCAGCGCCCACAGGGCCCGTCCGCCCCGCAGGCCCGCGAGCAGCCCGACCGCGACCATAGCGAGGACGTGGTCGGCCCCGCTCACCGGGTGCAGGAAGCCGTGGACGAGGCCCGCGGCCTCGCCGTGGCCGGGATGGGCGAATGCCGCCTGCGGCAGCAGGACGAGGGCGGGAAGTGCGAGGGCGGCGAGGCGCTTCATGGTGTGTCCTGACGGTAGGGTCGGATCGATCATCGAAGGGATAGGCGGCGGGCGCCAGCGGTCACCGACACCCTGGCAAAAATCACTCCATCGTCGGGGCGAGGGTCTTCACCCCCGGGACGTCCTCCCCGAGCCACGCCGCGTTCTTGGCGGTGCCGTCGAAGGTCGCGCTGGTCTTGAACAGCTCGTACTTGCCTTCCAGCGCGTAGGGCCGGCTGCGCCCGAGCAACTCGGCCACCGCCGCCTTGTCCATCGGCCGGAACGTCTTCACCGCCTCGAAGGCCTGATCGAGGTCGCGCTGGCTCTGGATGCCGGTGATCAGCACCGAGACCGGCAGGTTGAGGCCGAAATGCAAGTACTCGATCGGCTCGATCGGCGCGTCGCTCTTCAGGATGACGCCGTCGCCGAAGGTCTTCATGCCCAGCGCCGCGATGCCGTTCTGGACGAGGTAGGGCAGCACGAGGTGGCCGAACGAGCGGAAATGCGCGTCCATGACGTTGAGCGGCATCTGCACCGAATCGAACTGGAACCCGCGCTCGTGGGCGACCTCCAGCATCTGCAGGTGGATGCGCGGGTCCTTGTGGCCGGTGAAGCCGATGTAGCGCAGCTTGCCCGCCTTCTTGGCCTCGACGAAGGCCTCCATCGCGCCGCCCTCGGCGAAGACCCGGTCGGGGTCGTCGTAGCGCAGGATCTCGTGGTGCTGGACGAGGTCGATCCGGTCGGTGCGCAGGCGGTGCAGCGAGGCGTCGATCTGCTTCGTCGCCTCCTCCTTGGTGCGCCCGTCCATCTTGGACATCAGGAACACCTTGTCGCGCCGGCTGCCGTCCTGCAGCGCCGCGCCCATGCGCAGCTCGGAGCGGCCCTCGTTGTAGTCCCAGCAATTGTCCATGAAGGTGATGCCGCGCTCGATCCCCTGGTGGATCAGCCGCGTCGCCTCGTCGTCCGTCACCGCGCTCTTGCCGAGGTGGAACCCGCCCATGCCGATGGCCGAGATCTTGTCGGAATGCCGGCCGAAGGACCGGTAGAGCATCTCGCCGCGGCGCTCGCCCGGATCGGTGACGAGGGGGAGGCTCGCGGGATCGGACGGCCGGTTGCCGGGCAGGGCCGCCGGGTCGACGGCCGCGGTGGCGGCGCCTCCGCCGGCTGCGGCGAGGCCCGCGCCGACGACGGCGCTCTGAAGGAAGCTGCGGCGTTCCATGGGATTCTCCTGTGTTCGGACGACGGGTCGGTTCAGGCGGCCGCGAGGCGTTCGGCGGCGTGGAGCAGGCGCAGGGCGGCGCAGGCCGCGCCGTAGCCGTTGTCGATGTTGACGACCGCGAGGCCGGGGGCGCAGCTCGCGAGCATCGCGTCGAGGGCCGTGCGGCCGCCCTCCGCGACGCCGTAGCCGACCGAGGTCGGCACGCCGATCACCGCGCCGGCGACGAGGCCGCCGAGCACGCTCGGCAGCGCCGCGTCCATGCCGGCGACGCAGATCACCACCGGATGGGCGCGGATCTCCTCCAGCCGGCGGGTCAGCCGCCACAGGCCGGCGACGCCGACGTCGGCGACGAGCGTCGCGGCGCGGCCCTGGTAGGCCAGCGTCCGCAACGCCTCGCGGGCGACCGGCACGTCGGAGGTGCCGGCGGCGACCACGGCGATGCGGGCCGGCCCTTCCACCGCGCGCGCCACGCCGAAGACGGCCGTGCGCGAGACCGGGCAGTAATCCAGCGCCTCCCGATGGACGGCGCGCAGGGCGGCGTGCTTGTCCGGGTCGAGGCGGGTGAGGAGGAAGCGCGCCGCCCGCTCGGCCGCCGCATCGAGGATCGCGTCGACCTGCGCGGGCGACTTGCCGGCGCAGTACACCGCCTCCTCGAGGCCGATCCGGTCGGCGCGGGCGAAGTCCAGGGTGAACTCGTCGGACACGCTCATGCCGACGCTCCTGCCCCGACCCCGCGGCCGACGAGGAAGGCGCTGCCGGTGCGATAGGGCTCGAAGCGGACGGCGCCGGCAGCGAGGCGTCCCGGCGCCTGCGCCGCGATCCAGCCTTCGAGCTCGCCCCGCCCGGGCCCGTCGAGCGCGGCGAGGCTCGTGGGGTCGAGCTCGACCACGATCCCGGCGGCGCGCACGCGGCAGCGCACGGCGCGCTTAGCATCGCCCCCCCCCGCTCCCAGCGCGGCGCCGACGCGGCGCTCGACCGCGTGGATGAAGGCCAGCACCTCCGGCTCGATGCGGATGCCGGTCTCAACCCGGCTCGACAGGCAGGGGGCGGAGGGCAAGTCCGCCACCGCGCCGAGGCCGAGGTCGCGGCTCAGGCGCCGCACCGCCGCCTTGTCGAGGCCGGCCTCGACGTAGGGATGGCGGACGCCGTGCTCGGCCGCGGCGTCGAGGCCGGGGCGGTACTCGCCGAGGTCGTCGAGGTTGGCGCCCGAAGCCATCGTCCGGTCGGTGACGCGGGCAATCGCGCCGTAGAGGTTGGTCTTGCAGAAGAAGCAGCGGTTCACCGGGTTGGCGCGGTAGGCGGGATCGGAGAACTCGCCGGCCTCGATCACCCGCAGGCTCCAGCCGGCGCGCGCCGCCTCGGCGCGGACGCGGGCGGTGGCCTCCGCCGGCACGGCGGGAGAGGCGGCATGCACCATCAGCGCGGCGTCGGGGCCGAGGACGCGGTGGGCGAGCGCCGCCAGCGTCACGCTGTCGACGCCGCCGCTCACCGCCACGGCGACGGAACCGATCTCCACGAGGACGGCCTCGAGCCGGATGGGGGGCGAACTCACGATTTCGGCTCCGGGGTGTCGAGGGCGAGCCGCTCGGCCTCGCGGCGCAGGGCGGTCCGGGCGGCGTGGCCGCCCTCCGCGCGGGCGTCGTCGGCCTCGGCCTTGGCGGTGCGGCCGCCCGGGCGCTCGGCGAGCTTGACCCGCACGTCGCGGCCGGCGACCGCGACGGTGGCGGCCCGGCGGGGCAGGGCGCGGCCGTCGACGAGCGCGTGGCGCAGGCCGATCGTGGCGGTCTCGGAAAAGCAGGCCGCCGCCACCGCATCGAGGGCGTCGGCGCGGGCGAGCAGGCGGACATGCGCCATCATCCGGCCCTTCTTGCCGAAGACCGGCATCTGCACGACGTCGAGCACGTCATCGCGCATCCGTAGCCGATCGAGCCCCATGGCGAGGTCCTCCCCGGACTGGTCGTCGACCTCGAACGCGATCACCGCGATGGTGCGGTGGTCCGGATGCGCCTCCGGGGACGCCACTGGCGCCGTCTCGTCGAAGGCGAGGGCGCGGACGCAGTTGCTCAGGCCGGGCAGGCGCTTGGTGCCGAATCCGACGCCGGAGCGCCCGAGCCGCCGGGGGCCGGTCGGCGCCGGTTCGGCGCCGCCGCAGAGATGGCGCAGGATCGCGGCGCCCGTCGGCGTCACCCGCTCGCCCGGCACGCCGTCGTCGCGGGTCGCGAAGCCTTCGAGCAGTAGCGCGGTCGCCGGGGCCGGCACCGGCAGCAGGCCGTGCTGCGTGCGCACCATCCCGGAGCCGAGGGGGAGGGCGCCCACGCTCCAGCGGGTGGCGCCGAGCGCGGCGACGAGGTGGGCCGCGGCGGCGATGTCGGCGATCGAATCCCAGGCGCCGACCTCGTGGAACGCGACCCGCTCCACCGGGATGCCGTGCACGCGCGCCTCGGCCTCGGCGAGGTGGCCGAAGATCGCGAGCGCATGCCCGCGCACCGCCGCGTCGAGGTCGGCCCGTTCGAGCGATGCGCGGATCTCGGACCACGGCCGGTGATCGTGGTCGCCTGCGTGGTCGTGGGTGTGGGACGGACCGTGCGCATCGGGATGCGCGTGATCGTGATGGTCGTGATCGTGGTCGCCGTGCTCGTGGTCGCCGTGCTCGTGCCGGTGCGTCGCAGCGAGCGCGGCCTGCGGCGTGGGGTCGGGCGCGCCGGGTCCGAAGACCAGGAAGCGGCTGCCCTGGAGGATGCCGTCGTTGTGGGGCAGCACGCGGCAGGCGACGCCCGCCCGGCTCGCGGCGCGCACGCTTGCCGACACGCCCTCGGCGTGCTCGGGGAAGGCGTCGAGGAGGGCGGCGACGAACATGTCGCCGGCCATGCCGCCGACCGCGTCGAGGTGGATCTGCATGCCTGTCCGGTGGTGGAGCGGGCGAGAGGCCCGTCGGTTCGAACACCAGATCGGCCGGAAAGGTTTCCCGGCAAGGTCCCGCGGGCGAGCCCCGGCGAGGCGGATGGCCGCGCCGGCCGGCGGGTGCCGGGCCCGGCGCCGGCATGGTAGCGGACGCGCCACGGCCGCAGGCTCCCGCACGATCGTGCCGGACCGTCAGGCCCTCCTAAACGACAGGCCCCTCATGACACGCCTCCCGCTTCTCGCCCTCGCCGGCCTCCTCTCGGTCGGCGGCGCCCAGGCCGCCCCGGTCGTCGAGCGCCTGCGCGGCACGATCGAGGCGGTCGCGCCGGGCGCGATCACCCTGAAGACCATCGACGGCGTGTCGGAGACGATCGCGCTCGGCGACGACACGAAGTTCGTCTCGGTGGTGAAGGCCAGCCTCGACGACGTGAAGGAGGGCACCTTCGTCGGCACCGCCACCAAGGGCGAGAACCCGCGCACCGCGATCGAGGTCCTGCTGTTCCCCGAAGCCATGCGCGGCACCGGCGAGGGCCATTACGGCTGGGACACGATCCCCGATGCCACCGCCGGCGGGACGCGGGTGAAGAGCGCCATGACGAACGGGACGGTCAAGGCCGACGCTCCCGCCCCGCGCGTGAAGAGCGCGATGACCAACGGCACCGTGTCGGGCAGCGCGACGGCGTCCGGCGCGCGCACCCTCACCGTGACCTACAAGGACGGCGCGCAGACGGTGGTCGTGCTGCCGGAAACCCCGGTCGTGACCTTCGAGCCCGCCGACAAGATGGTGCTCAAGCCCGGCGCCAAGGCCTTCGTCACGGCCGCCCGCGACGGCACCGCCTTGAGCGCCCGCCGGGTCGCCGTCGGCAAGGACGGGTTGACCCCGCCGATGTAAGCGCCCCATCGCGGGCGGGCCAGGCGTTCCGGCCCGCCCAACTTGTCTCGCCCGCCTGTCCCGCCGGCCTGCGCCGTCACACGGGCGTCATGCGGACGTGAGGAGAAGCGGCACCGCGCCGGAAGTCGGCCGGCCCTTCAGGAGACGACGGCGATGCGCGCGATCCTCAACGGCGTCATCGTCGCCGGCCTCCTCGGCACCGCCGCCGCGGCGGCCGACCGGCCCCGCAACGTGATCCTGTTCGTTCCCGACGGCTTGCGCGCCGGCATGGTCACGCCGGAGAACACGCCGGCCCTGGCGGCCCTGCGCGACCAGGGCGTGAACCTCGCCAACAGCCATTCGCTGTTCCCGACCTTCACCACCGCCAACGCCTCGGGCATGGCGACCGGGCACCAGCTCGGCGACACCGGCGACTTCTCGAACACGATCTACCTCGCCAAGCCGATCGCCGCGCAGGCGGGAACGGTGACGCCGTTCATCGAGAACGACGCCGTGCTCGGCGAGATGAACACCGTCTTCAACGGCGACTGGATGAACGAGGAGACGGTGCTGCGCGCCGCCGCCAAGGCCGGGATCAGCACCGCGGCGATCGGCAAGGTCGGGCCGACCTTGATCTTCGACCACACCGACCGCACCGGCGGCCCGACGATCGTCGTCGATGACGAGACCGGCTCGGCGCGCGGCATCCCGTTCAGCGCCGAGATGCAGGGGCTGATGGCCGGCCGTAACCTGCCGCTCGCCGCCCCCTCGCGCGGGGAGAACGGCAAGGCGGGCGACGCGACGACGCCAGGCACGCTCGTGGCCAACGTCGCCCAGCAGGCCTACTTCGCCGAGGTCGCCACGAAGGTCGTGCTGCCGCTGTTCAAGGCCCGCGAGAAACCGTTCGTGCTGGTGTTCTGGTCGCGCGACCCGGACGGCGCCCAGCACAACCACGGCGACAGCCTCGGCAAGCTCGTGCCCGGCATCAACGGGCCGACCTCGCTCGCCGGCATCCGCAACGCAGACGACAACCTCGCGACGCTGCGCCGGGCGCTCGACGAGCTCGGCCTTTCCGACACGACCGACATCGTGGTCGCGGCCGACCACGGCTTCTCGACCATCTCGAAGGAGAGCGCGACGAGCCCGTCCGCGAAGACCGCCCTGCCGGGCGTGCCCGCCGGGCAGCTGCCGCCGGGCTTCCTGGCGCTCGACCTCGCCGCGGCCCTCGGCCTGCCGCTGCACGAGCCCGACGCGAGCGCCGCACCGGTGCTCGCCGGCCAGCGGCCGAAGCTCGGCAACGCGCTGCTCGGCCCGGACCCGAAGGCGCCGGACCTCGTGGTCGCGGTCAACGGCGGCTCGGACCTCGTCTACCTGCCGAAGGGCGACAAGGCGCTCGCCGCCCGCACGGTCGCGGCGCTCCTGGAGCAGGACTACGTCAGCGGCCTGTTCGTCGACGACGCGCTCGGCAGCTTTCCCGGCACGCTGCCGCTCTCGGCTGTGAACCTGAAGGGCGAGGCTGCGACCCCGACGCCGGCGATCGTCGTCAACTTCCGCTCGTACAGCACCGGCTGCGCCAACCCGGAGACCTGCGTCGTCGAGGTCGCCGACACGGCGCTGCAGCAGGGCCAGGGCATGCACGGCAGCTTCAGCCGGGCCGACACCCACAACTTCATGGCCGCCATCGGCCCGAGCTTCAAGGCCGGCTTCGTCGATGCGCTGCCGGTGAGCAACGCCGACGTCGGGCAGACTCTCGCCGCCCTGCTCAAGCTCCAGATCCCCGCCAAGGGCCGCCTGATCGGCCGCCCGATGCGGGAGGCGATGCGGGAGGGAACGAGCGACGCCCCCGTGCCGCAGGCCCAGGCCGGCACGTTGCGCTCGGAACCGTCGCCGTCGGGCTTGACCACGGTGCTGCGCTTCCAGCAGGTCGGGGACCAGCGCTACTTCGATGCGGCCGGGTTCCCGGGGCGGACCTTCGGGTTGGAGTGAGGGCACCGCCCGGGTCACGCGACCGGCGCGAAGAACGTCGGTCGGGTCGCCGCCCGGCGGCACCGGGAACAGGAGTCGTCAGATGAGCACCGCCCGCATTCTCCCCGTGATCCTGTGCGGCGGCTCGGGCACGCGGCTGTGGCCGATGTCGCGCGAGAGCATGCCCAAGCAGTTCGCGCGGCTGGTGGACGCGTCGGAGTCGACGTTCCAGGCGACCGCCCGGCGGGTGAGCGACCTCGCGACCTTCGCCCGGCCGGCGGTGATCGCCTCGGCCGAGTCGCGCTTCATCGTGGCCGAGCAGTTGGCGCAGGCGGGCATCGCCGGCGACATCATCCTGGAGCCGGAGGGACGGGACTCGGCCGCCGCCGTCGCGGTGGCGGCGTTGCACGCGGCCAACGTCGCCCCGGAGACGGTGGTGCTGATCATGGCCGCGGACCACGTGATCGGCGACGTTCCCGCCTTCGCCGCCGCCGTGCGCGCGGCGGCCGTGGGCGCGCGGGCCGGCTACACGATGACGCTCGGCGTCGAGCCGACGCGGCCGGCGACCGATTACGGCTACATCCGCCGCGGGGCCGCGCTGCCGGAGGCCGAGGGCGCCTTCGCGGTGGCGCGCTTCGTCGAGAAGCCGGATGCGGAGGGCGCAGCCGCGCTGATCGCGGACGGCGCCCTGTGGAACTCGGGCTACTTCCTGTTTCGCGCCGACCTGATGCTGGCCGAGCTCGAGGCGCATGCGCCCGCGGTGCTCTCCGCCGCCCGCGCGGCGCTGGAGGGGGCTGCCGTCGACCTCGACTTCGTGCGGCTCGACGCGACGGCGTTCGGGCAGGCGCCCAAGATCTCGATCGACTACGCGGTGATGGAGCGTACGACGCGGGCCGGCGTGCTGCCGGTCTCGTTCCCGTGGTCGGACGTCGGCACCTGGGACGCGGTCTGGCAGGTGCTGCCGCAGGACGAATCCGGCAACGCGCTGCGCGGCCGGGTCGAGGTGCTGGGCACCACCAACAGCCTGGTGCACAGCGAGGGCGAGGGCCTGACCACGGTGGTGGGCCTCGACGGCGTGGTGGTGGTGGCGACGCCCGACGCGGTGCTGGTCGCGTCGAAGGCGCAGTCGGGCCGGGTGAAGGAGCTGGTGGGCGTGCTGCGCGCCCGCGCCCACCCGGAGGCCGACGCGCACCGGCGGATGTACCGGCCCTGGGGCTGGTACCAGCGCGTCGACATCGGCGAGCGCTTCCAGGTCAAGCGCATCATGGTGACGCCGGGCGGACGCCTGTCGCTGCAGAAGCACCACCACCGCGCCGAGCACTGGGTGGTGGTGAAGGGCACGGCGGAGGTGACGCTGGGCGAGCGCCTGGTCCTCGTCCACGAGAACGAGGCGGTGTACCTGCCGATCGGCTCGATGCACCGGCTGGCCAACCCCGGCAAGATCCCCCTCGAGCTGATCGAGGTCCAGGTCGGCTCCTACACCGGCGAGGACGACATCATCCGCGTCGAGGACATCTACGGACGGTGAGGCGGCCCGCCCGGCGGGCGGCGAAGGCCGCCGCTCAGTCGCGCAGCATCGCGATCCAGGACGAGACCGGGTCGACGACGTAGGCCGCGACCGAGGCCGCCCAGGCGCGGGCGCGCGCCGGCAACGAGCGGGCGCCGCGGCCGGATGCGTCGTCGGTGCGCGCGGCCATCAGGGCCGCCACGACGGCGTCCTCGCGCGCCTTGCATTCGTCGAGGGCGTTGCGCTGCGAGCCGGCCCGCCCCTGCGTCGGCGACTGGTGAGCGTAGGCCTCGCGCACGCATCCGCGCCACGCCTGCTCCAGTGCGGCCGGGTCGGCCGGCCGCGGCGCCTCCGCGGCCGCGCCGGGCAGGATAGGCAGGGACAGGAGGGCAGCGAGGGCGAACATCCGCATGCTTGGCGGTATCGCCGATTCGCCCCCGCCTCGGCAAGAACGAAGCGGCAACACGACCGCGTGCCCGCGCGCCGTGTGAGGCGCGGACCCGATTTCGTGCCCCGTCCGCGCACGGCGACCGGCCGCTTAGGGGCGGATTAACCAAACGCGCGCTCAATACGGATCAGTCGCAGTTCTCTCGATCCCCGCACGGCCGAGCCCCTCGGCCGGTCCACCGCCCGCGCTCCGTCGCGGGGGACGGACGGCGCGTGGCCGCGGGCGCCGCCTCAGCCTTCGCGTCCGAGTTCGAGTCCGCATGCCTCATCACATGCCGCATCCCCTGCCGCATCACCTGCGTTCCCACGGCGGCCACGCGCGTCCCGTTCGTCGCCGGCGCTCCCGCAGCCATCCGACCCTGCGCAACGCGCTGGCCGGCCTGCTCTGCCTCGTCACCCTCGGGGGCGTGCCGACCGGCGACGGGAAGCACCCGCGATCGCCGGGCGCGAATCTCCAGGCCACGAACCTGCAGGCCACGAACCCGCAGACCCGGAGCGCCGCCTCGACCGCCCTCGCGGCCCTGTTCGATCCCCGTCCGATGATGGGGCCGGACGTGCGCGCGAACCTTCGCGGCATCCCCCTCGGCACTGCGTTCGCCCCGACCGCCTCTCTCGCTCCGTCCCTCGCCCAGCCGGTGGCGGGCGTCGCGGCGGTGGAGCCCGCCGCGACACCCGCCACCGGGGCGGAGATCGTGCGGCAGGCCGAGGTCGCAAGCCAGGCGCAGCGCCCGCGTGAGATCCGAGTCCTCCGCCAGGCGCAGATCGTGCCGCTGCCGATGGCGCGCCCGGCGGATCTGATCGCCGCCCCCGTGCCGCAGCGCCTCGCCCTGCGCCGGGCGCCGCGCCGGGTGCCCGAGGCGGCGCCGGCGCCCACCGCCGAGACGCCGTCGTTCTTCGAGGAGCTGTTCGCCGCGCGCAAGGAATCCGGCCCGGCCCTGGCCTACGCCGCCCTGGAGAGACCCGGTCTCGACCGGTCGCGCGGCCGCCTGTTCCCCAGCCCCGACGCGGGCGCCGGCACGGCGATCTACGACATCAGCGCCCGCACCGTCCGCCTGCCCGGCGGCGAGGTGCTGGAAGCTCATTCCGGCCTCGGCGCCAGCATGGACCACCCGGACTTCGTGCACCTGCGGATGCGCGGCTCGACCCCGCCGGGCACCTACGACCTCACCGAGCGCGAGGCTTTGTTCCACGGCGTCCGGGCGATCCGCCTCAACCCGGTGGGCGGGTCTGCCGCCATCCACGGCCGCGACGGCCTGCTCGCCCACACCTACATGCTCGGGCCGAGCGGCGCCTCGAACGGCTGCGTGTCGTTCCGCAACTACGACCGCTTCCTGCAGGCGTTCCTGCGCGGCGAGGTCCGGCGCCTCGTGGTGGTCGCCGGCCGCGGCGACGGCCCGGCCCGGTTCGCAGCGAGCCGCTAGGGCGTTCCGAAGCGAGGCGGAGACCGGCTCGCATGAGGGCCACGCGACCGCGCAGCAGGTGAAGGCGGCGTCGCGGATCGGCCACACCCGGCGACGCGCTGCGAAAGCCGGATTGACGCGCGGTCCGCGCCCGACGCAACCTGTGCGCGAGGGTTCCTCATCGAGGATCAAAAGGGAACGCGGTGGGACGGAGCCTGGAAGGGCCTTCGTCGAAGCCGTGGCTGCCCCCGCAACTGTAAGCGGCGAGCCTTCCACCAACGCACGTCACTGGATGCGCCGCATCCGGGAAGACGGTGGCGGGCGACGACCCGCGAGCCAGGAGACCTGCCCTCGGTCGTGGTCACACGCGAAGCGCGTCGGGCGGGGTGCCCCGGCGGGTGTCGAAGCCTCATGCCGTCGGAGGGACGGCGCGGGGGATCGGCCTCGTTCGCGGTGACGTGCCACGTCGCGTCGCCCGAGGTCCCGTGTCCGTATCCCGTTTCGCTCCGCGCCTGCGCATCCTTCTGCTCGTCGTCGGCGCGGCCGTCCCGCCACAAGCCGTCCTGATGCGGTCCGCCCTGTCTCAGCCGGGCGTGGCCGAGGCCAACCTCGACGAGATCTCGGTCACGGCCGAGACCGTCGCTCCGGCCGCGACCGGCCCGGGGCCGGCGGCGAGCGCCGGCTACGTCGGCGGCACCACCGGCGTCGGCGGCACCCTCCGGTCGGTGGATGCCGCGAGCGCCGGGGTGATCTCCGGCGCCGAGATCAACAGCCGCCCGATCACCCGGCCGGGCGAGGTCCTCGAATCCGTGCCCGGCCTGATCGTCACGCAGCATTCGGGGGAGGGGAAGGCCAACCAGTTCTTCCTGCGCGGCTTCAACCTCGACCACGGCACCGACATCGCGATCGACGTGGACGGGATGCCGGTCAACATGCGCACCCACGCCCACGGCCAGGGCTACGCCGACATCAACTTCCTGATCCCCGAGCTCGTCGGCGCGGTGGAGTTCCACAAGGGGCCGTACTTCGTCCGCGACGGCGACTTCGCCTCCGCCGGCTCGGTGCGGATCGACTACCTCGACACCGTCGCGAAGTCCGTCGCACTGACCTCGTTCGGCTCGTTCGGCTACGCGCGTGCGCTGACGATCGCCTCGGCGCCACTCGGCCAGGGCAACCTGCTGGTGGCCGGCGAGGCGCAGGTCTACGACGGCCCGTGGGACGTGCCGGACGCCCTGCGCAAGCTCAACGGCGTCGTGCGCTACAGCCAGGGCACGGCGCTCGACGGGTTCTCCGTCACCGGCATGGCCTATGCCAGCCGCTGGACCGCGACCAACCAGATCGCGTCGCGCGCTGTGTCGGAAGGCCTGATCGGCCGGTTCGGTAGCCTGAACCCCAGCGACGGCGGCGACAGCAGCCGGTTCTCGCTCTCGGGACGATGGAGCATGACCGACGACACCGGCGTGACGCGGGCCTCAGCCTACTTGATCCGCTCGCAGCTAAACCTGTTCAACGACTTCACCTACTTCCTCAACGATCCCGTCAACGGCGACCAGTTCCACCAGCTCGACCAGCGCATCCTGGGCGGCGGCGAGGTGAGCCACATCTTCCAGGGCGACCTGTTCGGGCTGCCGATGGAGAACGAGGTCGGCGTGCAGACCCGCACCGATTCGATCCGGGTCGGGCTGTTCAACACCACAAACCGGCAGTTCCGCTCCGGCGTCCTCGACGACCGGGTGCTGGAGGCGAGCGGGGCGTTCTTCTACGACAACCGCGTGCGCTGGACCGACTGGCTGCGCACCAGCGTGGGC
Organism: Methylobacterium sp. WL8; assembly: GCF_008040045.1. Lineage (NCBI taxonomy): Bacteria > Pseudomonadati > Pseudomonadota > Alphaproteobacteria > Hyphomicrobiales > Methylobacteriaceae > Methylobacterium > Methylobacterium sp. WL8. The sequence goes on from NZ_VRVF01000031.1 coordinate 24,633, forward strand.
TTCCGCGCCGACGGCTACTACGCCGACGTGGTCTCCGACACGGCGGCCAACAGCGGCAAGGCGCGGGACGGCGTCGTCAACCCGAAGCTCGGGCTGGTGCTGGGGCCGTGGGCCGACACCGAGCTCTACCTGAACTACGGCGGCGGCTTCCACTCGAACGACGTGCGCGGCGTCACCGCGACGATCGACCCGACGAGTTCGCTGTTCAACACGACGCGCTCGCCCTTCCTGGTGCCCTCGACCGGGTACGAGGTCGGCATCCGCAACCGCTCGATCGCCGGGCTTGAGACGGCGGTCGCGCTGTTCCGCCTCGACTTCGCGTCGGAGAACCTGTTCCAGGGCGACACCGGCACCACGGAGCCGAGCCGCCCGAGCCGCCGCTTCGGCGTCGAGTGGACCAACCGCTACGCGGTGACGCCCTGGCTGAAGCTGGAGGGGGACCTGACCGTCACCAACGCCCGCTTCTCGGACGTCGACCCGGCGGGCAACCGCATCCCCGAGGCGCCGACCACGATCGCGTCGGCCGGATTCACATTCGGCGAGGGCCTCGGCTGGTTCGGGTCGATGCGCCTGCGCTACTTCGGCCCGCGCCCGCTGATCGAGGACAATTCCGTGCGCTCGAAGCCGACGGCGCTCCTCAACGGCCGCGTCGGCTACAACTTCGACAACGGCTTCAGCCTGTCGCTCGACGTGTTGAACCTCACCAACGCCAAGTCCGACCAGATCACCTACTATTACGTCTCGCGCCTGCCCGGCGAAGGGGCGGACGGCGTCGCCGACCGGCACTTCCACCCGGTCGAGCCCACCGCCGTGCGGCTGACGCTGGCGGGGCGATTCTAGGCGACAGGGCCGCCGAAATCGGCGGTGCGCGGCGTCTGCCGCATTGACGGCGCGCCGGGCTGAGCCCTAGGCGTGGAGGCATGCGCATGTGGCGGCCAGATTGGCGGGTCTGCCGCGCGGTCATCGCCGTGACCGCGCTCTATGCGCTTGCCCTGCAGGCGGTGCTGGGCGGGATGACGACCGTCCGGACCTTCGATCCGGCGCACGCGCTCTGCCTGCAGGATGCCGGCGCCGACGGGCGAGGCCCGGAGCACGCCCCGCATCACGCGGACCACCTGGCCTGCTGCACCGCCGCGCAGGCGATGCCGACGGCGGACATGCCGGTTCCGGCCGACGTCGCGGTCGCCTGGTCCGCTCCCCCGGCGGTCGACGCCCCGTGGCGTCCCGTCCTCGCCGCCGCCCCCCGCGCTCCGCCGGGGATCAGCGCCGGCGCACGCGCCCCACCCACCGCCTGACCACACGTCGCCCCGGCGTTCCCGCGCCGGAACGCGGCGGCGCGCCGTGTCGTCGCGCCCGTGTCGCGGCAAGGCTTCGGCTCCGCCCCGACCGATGCGGCGTGCGAGCCCGACGCGTCGCCGTCGCGCTCCGCCCGAACCGGTCCGCCCGGACGCCGCCCCCTTCGAATCCGTTCGGCCGTGCACGGCCGCCATCGACCCATCCCCTTCCCGGAGATATCCCATGTCCACCCTGTCCCGCTTTCTCGCGACCGGTTCCCTCGTCGCCCTCGCGCTGCTCGCGGTCCCCGCCGGCGCCCACGAGTACAAGGCCGGCGCGCTCGCGATCGCCCACCCCTGGACGCGGGCGACGCCGAACGGCGCCAAGGTCGGCGGCGGCTACCTCAGCGTCACCAACACCGGCACCACGCCGGACACGCTGCTCGGCGCCTCGGTGACCGGGGCCGACCACGTCGAGATCCATTCGATGACGATGGACGGCACGGTGATGAAGATGGCCCCGGTCGCGGGCGGCCTGGTCATCGCGCCGGGCGCCACGGTGACGCTCGCGCCGGGCGGCTACCACATGATGTTCGTGGACCTGCAGGCCCCCCTGAAGAAGGGCGAGCGCGTCAAGGGCACGCTGCAGTTCGAGAAGGCGGGGACCGTCCCGGTCGAGTTCGCGGTGGAGGCGATCGGCGCGAAGGCTCCCGAGGGCGGCCACGGGGAGGGCGGCCACGGGGCGGCCGGCCACGACCATGGCCACTGATCCGCCTCCCGTCACGCCGGCCCAGCGCCGGGCGGGCTACGGCATCCTGGCGGTGGTGCTCGTCGGCATCCTCGGCATCGCCGGGGGCGTGGTGGCGAGCCTGCCGCGCGGCCCCGCCAAGCCGGCGATGTCCGTGGTCGGCGGCCCGTTCCGGCTGCAATCGTCCAAGGGCGGGATCCTCGATTCGGCGACGCTCGCCGGCAAGCCCTTCCTGGTGTTCTTCGGGTTCACCCGCTGCCCGAACGTCTGCCCGACGACGCTGGCCGACCTGACCAACCTGATCGACGACCTGCACAAGGCCGGCGGCGACATCGGCGCCTACTACATCACCCTCGATCCCGAGCGCGACGACGTCGCGGTGCTGCGCGACTACATGGGCTCGTTCAGCGATTCGATCACGGGGCTGACCGGAACCCGCGCGGAGATCGACCGGGTGGCGCGGTCCTACCGCGTGTTCTCCAAGAAGGTCCCGCTGCCGGGGGGCGACTACACCCTCGAGCACACGCTGATGGTCTACCTGATGGACCGCGACGGCGCCTTCGTCGGCCCGCTCGACCTCGCGGCCGGGCACGGGCTCGCCCTCCGGCAGATCCAGGCCATCCTGTGAGCGGCCGGGCGAAGCAGGTCGGCGGACCGCGACCGAACATGCGCGACGCCGTCTACAGGGCGGTCTGGCGCTGGCATTTCTACGCCGGCCTGCTCTGCCTGCCGTTCCTGATCCTGCTCTCGGCCACGGGGGCGATCTACCTGTTCAAGGACGAGATCAACGCGACCCTGTTCGCGGCCCGGACCGTCGTCGCGGCCGAGGCCACGGCGCCCCTGAGTCCGGACCGGCTGATCTTCAACGCCCTGGAGACCGCTCCCGACGCCGAGGCCGCGACCTTCACGGAGCCGGCCGACGCGACCGCATCCGCGGTGGTGACGCTCGTCGAGGACGGACGCCGCATCCTGGTCTTTCTGAATCCCTACACCGGCGACGTGCTCGACCGGGTCGCGGCCGACCGGGAACTCATGATGGTCGTGCGGCGGCTGCACAGCCTCGCCTATTTCGGGCCGGTCGCCAACGGCGTCGTCGAGGTGGTGGCGGGCTTCGCCATCATCCTCGTGGCGACCGGAGCCTATCTCTGGTGGCCGCGGGGCCGAGGCGGCGGGGTGGTCACGATCCGCGCAGGGCCGGCGCAAAGGGTCTGGTGGCGCGACCTTCACGCCGTCACCGGGCTGGTGGCCGGCGCCGGCCTCGTCTTCCTGGCCGCGACCGGCCTGCCGTGGTCGATCGTCTGGGGCGCCCAGCTCAGGACCTGGTCGAACGCGGCAGGCCTCGGCCAGCCGCGGGCGCTCTGGGCCGACAAGGCGGTCTCCGCCGTCCCGATGGGCGAGCGGGTGAGCGCCGCCGGATGGACGATGCAGGACGCGCCGGTTCCGCTCTCGCGGCCACAGGACCCCTTGGTGGCGATCGGGATCGACCGGGCGGTGGCGATCCTGCACGGGCTCGGCATGCCGGCGGGCTTCGAGGTCGCGCTGCCGGCCGGCGGCACGGACGTCTACGCCGCGGCCGCCTATCCGCGCGCCGTGAGCCGCCAGCGCCTGATCTCCCTCGACCAGTACACCGGAAGACCCCTCGTCGATGTGCGGTTCTCCGACATCGGCGGGGTGGGGCGGGCGATCCAGTACGGGATCGGCCTCCACAAGGGCGATCTCTGGGGCCGCGCCAACCAGCTCGCGATGCTGGCCTTCTGCCTCGCGACGATCCTGCTCTCGATCACCGCCGCGGCGATGTGGTGGAAGCGGCGTCCCGCGGGCCGGCTCGGCGTGCCGCCCTGGCCCCGCGACCGCCGGATCGCCGCCGGGGTCACCGGGCTGGTGCTCGGCCTCGGCCTGCTCTTCCCGCTCACCGGTCTCGTCATCCTGGCGATGCTCGGCCTCGACCTCGGCATCCAGACCCTGCGCCCGCGCAGGGCCGCGTGAGGAGGGCACCGGCCATGAAGCCCTCGAGCGCCCTGCACGCCCGCCCGACCTGGCGCGAGACCGTGGGCACCGCGCTGATCCTTCTGGCGATCTGGGCGCAGTCGATCGTGCCGCTCGCCGCCTTGCGGATCGCGGCCGAGCCTGCGTCGCCGGGCCTGTCGGCGATCTGCGGCCACGCCCTCGACGCCCCCGCCGCCGAGGAGCCGGCGCTGCCCACGCCCGGCTGCGACGCCTGCCCGCTCTGCGCCGCGGGGCTTGCCGCGCCGGCCGTCCCCGCGCCGCAGCCGGCAGCGCGGATCCTGCGTTGGTCGCCCGTCGCCTGGCCGACCCCGCCGCCGGCCCGGACCGCACATCGCCCGCCGCTCGCCGGCCGGCCGAGGGCACCGCCGACCCCGCTCTGATCGAACCTTGGACCTCTTCCGGCGGGCCGCTCCCGCCTGCCTCCCGATCAGACGAGCCCAGCCGATGTCCCTTCCGTCAAAACTCCGGCTGCGCGCCGGAATCCTGCTCCTGTCCGCCTGTCCCGTTCCCCTCGCCGCCGCGCCCACCGAAGAGAGCGTGACGCTGTCCGAACTTTCCGTCGTGGGCGAGCGCGACGGCCCGGCGGCGGCCGTCCCCTTCGGCGTCGCCGCGCCGCAGGGCTCGGCGCCCAGCGTCATCGAGCATCCGGTCGGGCAGGTCGTGACCGAGATCGGGCGGCGGGACACCATCGAGAACCGGCCGGCGACGAGCATCGGCGCGGTGCTCGCCAACAGCCCCGGGGTCACCGTGCGCCAGGGCAACGGCGGGCGCGACGTGATCATCTCGATCCGCGGCAACAACGCCCGCTCCACCGGCGTGATCAAGAACACGGTCGTGCTGGAGGACGGGTTCGTCCTGACCCAACCCGACGGCGCCTCGCGCTTCGACATCGCCGACCCGCGGGCCTATTCCCGCATCGACGTGTTCCGCGGGCCGCAATCGGCACTGTTCGGCAACTACGCGACCGGCGGCGCGATCGCCTTCCGCACCCGCACCGGCCGCGAGATCGACGGGTACGAGGTCGGCACCGATGCCGGCAGCTTCGGCTACCTCAGCAACTATTTTACGGTCGGCGGCGCCAGCGGCCCGTTCGAGATCAGCCTGTTCGCCAGCGACGTGCGCGCCAACGGCTACCAGGACCATGCGTCCTACGACACGCAGACCATCGACCTGCTCGCGAGCTACACCCCGACGCCGGACAACCGCTTCACCCTGAAGGTGATCAACAACGACCTGCAGGCGGACCTCGCCGCCCGGTCCTCGCTCAACGACTTCCGGACCAACCCGTACCAGCGCGGCTGCGCGGCGGCCGCGACCGCCGCCGCCGGCTGCACCTTGACGAACCTCATGGTGAACGGCGCCTTCGGCCGGACGGTGGGCGTGACCGCCGACGAGGCCGGGTTCGGGCGCAAGGACCGGCGCACGATCGTGGCGGCGCGCTACGAGCACGACATCGACGCGCAGACGACGTGGCGCACGCAACTCGGCTTCGACGAGCGCAACTTCAACCAGCCGTTCTACGCGACGTCCTCGCGGGGCTCGTACCCGTCCTGGAACTTCCTCACCGACGTGACCCGGCGCTACGACCTGTTCGGCCTCCCGGCGGTCGGCTACGTGGCGCTGGCCTACAACACGATCGACAACCACATCTCGACCTACAACCGCGCGCCCTATGGCGGCCCGCGGCTGGGCGCGCTGATCGGCGAGCAGGAGGCGGTGCAGTCGAACCTCGGCGGCCGCGCCCGCACCGAGGTCGCGCTGTCCGACCGGTGGACGGGGGTCGTCGGCATCAGCGCCGAGGGCACGGCGATCACCGGGCGCAATCTCGCCTACGCCTACAATGCGACGGGCGCGACCACGACGATCGCGGACGTGAACCGCACCTTCCTCAACGTCGCCCCGGAGCTGGCGCTGGTCTACCGCCCGGGCACGGAGTGGGCGTTCCGCGGCCGCGTCGCCACCGGGTACACCACGCCGGCGGCGAGCAACCTGTTCGTGACCGCGGCGGGCCTGCCCGGCAACAACACCGGGCTGCAGACCCAGGAGAACCTCGGCTTCGACCTCGGCGCCGAGTGGACGCCGACCGAAAACCTGCGCCTCAGCGTCACCGGCTTCTACGAGTTCTTCCGCAACGAGCTCGTCTCGCAATCGCCCGGCGCCGGCCTGCAGAGCTACACCTTCAACGCCCCGGCATCCGAGCATCGCGGCATCGAGGTCGGGATCGATTGGGCCTTCGCGCCGGGCTGGCGCGGGGTGGCCGCCTACACCTTCGACGACCAGATCTACACCCGCTACGTCGAGCAGCTCAGCGCCGGCACGCTGACCCGACGCCTCGACCGCGCCGGAAACCGCATCCCCGGCGTGCCGGCCAACCAGCTGCTGGCCCGGATCGGCTACGACGTCCCGGCCGGGCCGCTCGCCGGGCTCGGCGCCTTCGTCGAGACCGTGTTCCAGGACGACTTCTACCTCGACAACGCCAACCAGCTGAAGGCGCCGGGCTACGCCGTCGTCAACGCCAACGTCCACTACGCGACGGAGCTGGTGGGCGGCTACGCCAAGCGCCTCACGGTCTACGCCGAGGTGCGCAACGTGTTCGACACGGTCTACGCGGCCTCCGCCCAGAACCTCGCCAACTCGATCAGCGCGACGACCGGCGTGCAGAACGGCGCCGCCGCGCTCGCCGCCGTCACCGGCTCGATCTACGCCGGCGCCCCGCGCAACGTGGTGGCGGGGATGAAGCTGGCGTTCTGAACCCTCAGATCACGGCCTCGATCAGCCCGAGGCGGCGGGCCTCCTCGGCCTCGATGTACCAGTTGTACGGGGCGCGCTCGATCACCGCGTCGAGGGTCACCTGCGAGCCCTCGACGAGGTTGGCGAAGCCCTCGTTCTGGATCGCGATCGAGCATTCGATCTCGTGGAGCGTCGCCTTCACCGTGGCGATGCAGGTGGTGAGCGGGCCGTTGATCTGAAGCTCCTTGGCGAGCTTGCGCTCGTGGATCATCAGCCGCGTGCCGGGGGTGAGATAGCGGTTCTTCCGGGTGAAGAAGCTCATGAAGGTGGTGCCGGCGGAGTAGATCGCCGCCTTGCCGAGGAAGGCGTAGCGGCATTGCGGGTTCATCGCGCTCTTGAAGCGGATGTCCTCGCCCATCATCCGCGCCACCTCCGGGTCGCCGCCGAGCGTGGTCAGCTCGACCACGACGAGCCCGTCGCACGGCGCCTGGCCGATCTGGCGCCGGAAGTCCTTGTACATGTCGTAATCCACCGTGCCGGCGAGCAGGACGGTCGGGGCCGCGAAGTCGGCGGCCTTCAGGGGCGTCGTGTCCAAGGTCGTATCTCGGGTCTGATCCATGGGAAGCTGTGGCCTTGCGATGCCGGCGACGCCGCGATGCGCGCCGGCTCTACGGCCTGCACAACCCGCGCCGGACGGGTTCGTTCAGGAAAAAATCCGCATCCGGGAACCCGTCAGCGCGACAGGCCGTCGTCGGGCGCGCGCAGGCGGTAGCCGACGCCGGTCTCGGTGAGCAGCAGGCGCGGGCGCTCGGGGTCGGCCTCCAGCTTCTGCCGGAGCTGGCGCATGTAGACCCGCAGGTATTGCGGGTCGGACGAGGCCGAGACCGCGCCCATCAGCTGGGCGTGGGTCAGCACCTTGCCGGCATGCTGCACCAGCACGCGCAGGAAGTCGTATTCGCGCGGCGTCAGCTTCACCTCGCGTTCCTCCACCCGGACGATGCGGCGCACGAGGTCGACGCTCAGAGGGCCGACCCGGAACAGCGGGCGCTGCCCTTCCGTCGCGAGCTGGTGGCGGAGCGCCGTGCGGATGCGGGCGAGCAATTCGCCCATGCCGAAGGGCTTGGTGACGTAGTCGTCGGCCCCGAGGTCGAGCGCCTCGACCTTCCCGGTCTCGTCGTCGCGGCTCGACAGCACCACCACCGGCAGGGCCGGATGCGCCTTGCGGATCTCGGCGAGCAGGTCGTGCCCGCGCATGTCGGGCAGCCCGAGGTCGAGGATCACGAGGTCCACGGTCTCGTGGCCCGACGCCTTGCGGCGCAAGGTCTCGAGGGCGGTACGGCCGTCCGGCGCCTCGAGCACGGCGTAGCCCTGCGTCCCGAGCCCGGTGCGCAGCAGCCGCCGGATCGGCGGCTCGTCGTCGACGACGAGGACGTGCAGGGTCATGCGGCCCGCTCCGACGCGGTCCGGGCCGGCTCGGCGGGGACCGGCAGGGCGATGGTGAAGGCCGCGCCCGCGCGGTCGCGGCGGTTGGCGCCTGTCACGGTGCCGCCCATCGCCTCGATGAAGCCGCGCGAGATCGGCAGGCCGAGGCCGGTCCCGGCCCGCACGCTGTCGGCCTTGGCGACGCGGTAGAACGTGTCGAACACCCGCTCCCGGTCGGCCTCGGGCAGGCCGTCGCCCTCGTCGAGGACCTCGATCAGCACCCGCATCCCCTCCCGTCGCCCGAGCAGGCGGATCGTCGAGCCCTCGGGCGCGTACTTGCCGGCGTTGTCGAGGAGGTTGACCAGCACCTGCTCGAACAGCACCGGGTCGAGCCGCAAGGGCGGCAGGTCCTTGGCGATCTCCACCGCCACGCGGTGGGCGGCCAGGATCTTGTCCATGCGCCGCAGCGCCGTGTCGGCGACCTCCGCGACGTCGTGGAGGGCGACGTTGGGCACCACCGCGCCGGCCTCCAGGCGGGTCATGTCGAGGAGGTTGGCGATGAAGCGGTTGAGGCGCTCGGATTCGGCGATGACGGTCGCCAGCAGGTCGGCCTTCTCCGTGCCGTCGAGGGCGTCGTCGAGGTCGCGCAGCGTCGTGGCCGCCCCGAGCACGGCGGCCAGCGGCGTGCGCAGGTCGTGCGAGATCGAGGTGAGCAGGGCCTGGCGCAGGCGGTCGGTCTCGGCCGCGCGCTCGGCCCGGTCGAGGTCCTCGACGAGGCGGACGCGCTCGATGGCGAGCGCGCCCTGGTCGGAGAGCGCGTCCACGAGGCGCCGGCTCTCCGGCGAGAGGATCGGCCCGGGCCGGTCGGCATCGAGGCCGATCACGCCGAGCGTGCCGCGGCCGGTCCGCATCGGCAGGAACAGGCGCTTGGCGCCGGGCAGGGTGTCGGCGCCGCGGCCGGCCGCGCGGTCGTTGTCGAAGGCCCAGGTCGCGGCGGCGAGGTCGGCGGCGTCGAGGGTGTCCTCGGGCGGGTAGCCGGCCCGCACCGCGATCGCGCCGTCCTCGGGCAGGAGCAGCACGACGCGGACCTCGAGGCTGGCGGCGACCTGGTAGGCGGTGGCCCACAGCACGTCGTCGAGCGTGCCGCAGCCGGCGAGCTTGCGGCTGAAGCCGTAGAGCCGCTCGCTCGCGACCGCCCGCGCCCGGGACACTAGCGCCTCCTCGCGGGTGCGCGCGGCGAGGTTCGAGACCAGCACCGCGACCAGCGTGAACAGGCAGAAGGCGGCGACGTTGGTCGGGTCGGCGATGGTGAAGGTGTAGAGCGGCGGCAGGAAGAAGAAGTTGTAGGCGAGCGACGCGGCCACCACGGCGGCGAGCGAGGGCCAGAGCCCGAAGCTCACCGCGACGGCGACCACCGCGGTGAGCAGGACGAGGTCGGCGTTCTCGACCCCCAGCGTCGGCTGCAAGGCGAGCGCGATCCCGAGGGCGACGGCGACGGCGCCGAGCGCGACCGCGTAGGGCCAGGCCGAGCGGGCGGGCTCCGGGGCGGCCGTGCGCAGGGGCTTCGGCGGGTCCGCGTCCTGCGTCTCCCTCTGCGCCTCGCCCGCGACGACGTGGACGCTGATCGTGCCCGAGCCGCGCACGAGGTCGCGTACCACCGAGCCGTTCAGGATCTCGAAGAGCCGCGAGCGCTCGGACTTGCCGACCACGACGTGGTTGGCGTTGGTGCTTCGCGCATAGGCCAGGATGTCGTCGGCGATCCGCCGCGAGCCCGGCACGGTCGCGGCCTCGCCGCCGAGGCGGTCGGCCAGCCGCAGGGTGTCGGCGATGCGGTCGCGCGCGGCCTCCGACAGCGCCTGCGCCCGCGGCCCCTCGACGGAAAGCGCGGTCCAGGGCGCGTGCAGCCGGTCGGCCAGGCGCTTGGCGTAGCGCACCAGGCCGGCCGCCCGCGGATCCTCGCTGACGCAGACCAGCACCCGCTCGCCCGCCCCCCAGGGGCCGGGGATGGCGTGGGCGCGCATGTGGCTCAGCAGCTCGTCGTCGACCCGGTCGGCGGTGCGGCGCAAGGCCAGCTCGCGCAGAGCGGTCAGGTTTCCGCGGGAGAAGTAGTGCTTGAGGGCACGGGTGGCGTTGCGGGGCCGGTAGACCTTGCCGTCCTCCAGCCGCCGGATCAGGTCGTCGGGGTTGAGGTCGATCACCTCGATGTCGTCGGCCCGGTCGAGGATGCCGTCGGGCACGGTCTCGCGCACGCGGATGCGGGTGATCTGCGCGACGACGTCGTTCAGGCTCTCGACGTGCTGGATGTTGAGGGTGGTGTCGACGTCGATGCCGGCGTCGAGCAGTTCCTCGACGTCCTGGTAGCGCTTCGGGTGGCGCGAGCCCGGCGCGTTGGTGTGGGCGAGCTCGTCGACGAGGGCCAGGGTGGGCTTGCGCGCGAGCAGCGCGTCGAGGTCCATCTCGTCGAGGCGGGTGCCCTTGTAGGCGACCGCGCGGCGCGGAACGATCTCGAGCCCGGAAAGCAGGCTCTCCGTCTCCGCACGGCCGTGGGTCTCGACCACGCCGACCACCACGTCGAGGCCGGCGCGGGCCTTGGCCTGGGCGGTCGTCAGCATCTCGAAGGTCTTGCCGACGCCGGGCGCGGCGCCGAGAAAGATCTTGAGCCGCCCACGCGACTGGTCCGCCCGGCGCGCGGCGTTGAGCAGCGCGTCGGGGGAGGGGCGGTCGGGGGCTCGGCTCGGCTCGGTCATCGAGCGCGCATCCTACGCGGAATACGGGGCGACCGGGGCTATTTCGCCATCTCGTCCAGGGCGAGGTTGAGGGCCAGCACGTTCACCCGCGGCTCGCCGAGGAGGCCGAGCCAGCGGCCGCGGACCTGCCCCGCGACGAGGTCGCGGAGGGAGGGCTCGGGGAGCGACCGCGCGGCCGCCACGCGCTTCACCTGGAACAGGGCGGCTTCGGGCGAGATGTCGGGGTCCAGCCCCGACGCGCTCGTGGTCACGAGGTCCACCGGCACCGGCACGCCCGGGTTCTCGGCCTTCAGCCGGGCGAGGTCGGCGCCGACCCGCTCGGCGAGCGCGGCGCTGGTCGGGCCGAGGTTGGAGCCCGACGAGTTCGCGGCGTTGTAGGGCGCCGGCACGGTCTTGGCCGCATCCGCCGGGTCGGCGGCGACGGTGGCCGAGGGCCGGCCCTGGAAGTAGCGCGCGCTGGTGAAGTTTTGGCCGACCAGGCTCGACCCGACGGGTCGGCCGTCGCGCAGGACGATCGAGCCGGCGGCCTGGCTCGGGAAGGCGAGGCCGGCGAGCCCGGTCATGGCGAGGGGGTAGGCGAGCCCGGTGAGCGCGGTCAACGCGATCAGCAGGACGAGTGCGGGGCGGAGCTGGGTCAGCATGGCGGGGTCTCGGGACGCGAAGGGAAAGATCAGGCGAGGTGGAGCGCGGTGACGGCGAGGTCGATCGCCTTGATGCCGGCGAAGGGCACCAGGATTCCGCCCAAGCCGTAGATCAGGAGATTCTGGCGCAGCAGTGCCCCGGCCCCGACCGCCCGGTAGGCGACGCCGCGCAAGGCCAGCGGGATCAGCGCGACGATGATCAGCGCGTTGAAGATGATCGCCGACAGGATCGCGCTCTGGGGCGAGGCGAGCCCCATCACGTTCAGCGCCTGGAGCTGCGGGTAGAGCCCGAGGAACATCGCCGGGATGATGGCAAAGTATTTCGCCACGTCGTTGGCGATCGAGAAGGTGGTCAGCGCGCCCCGCGTCATCAGCAGCTGCTTGCCGATGCCGACGATCTCGATGAGCTTGGTCGGGTCGGAATCGAGGTCGACCATGTTGCCGGCCTCGCGGGCCGCCACCGTGCCGGTGTTCATCGCGACGCCGACGTCGGCCTGCGCCAAAGCCGGGGCGTCGTTGGTGCCGTCGCCGCACATGGCGACGAGCTTGCCCTCCGCCTGCTCCTTGCGGATCAGCGCCAGCTTGTCCTCCGGCGTCGCCTGGGCGAGGAAGTCGTCGACGCCGGCCTCGGCCGCGATCGCGGCGGCGGTGACGGGGTTGTCGCCGGTGATCATCACCGTGCGGATGCCCATGCGGCGCAGTTCCGCGAAGCGCTCGCGGATGCCGCCCTTCACGATGTCCTTCAGCGTCACCACGCCCAGCAGCCGCCCGTCGCGGGAGACGGCGAGCGGCGTGCCGCCGGCCCGGGCGACCTCGTCGGCGATGGCGCGGACCTCCTCGACGCCCTCCGTCGAGGCGGTCCGCGCGTAGGCGAGCGCCGCGCTCGAGCCCCGCGTCGCGACCGGGCCGCCGCCCGCCGCCGCGACGATCGCCTCGACGGCGCCCTTTCGGATCTGCGCGCCGGCGAGGTCGACGCCGCTCATCCGGGTCTGGGCGGTGAAGGGCACGAAGGTGGCGTCGAGGTGCCCCATGTCGCGCGCGCCGATGCCGTAGCCCTCCTTGGCCAGCACCACGATCGAACGCCCCTCCGGGGTCTCGTCGGCGAGCGAGGCGAGTTGCGCCGCGTCGGCCAGCTCCTGCTCGGTGACGCCGCGGACGGGGCGGAACGCGGTGGCCTGCCGGTTGCCCAGCGTGATCGTGCCGGTCTTGTCCAGCAGCAGCGTGTCGACGTCGCCGGCCGCCTCCACCGCGCGGCCCGACATCGCGAGCACGTTGAAGCGCACCAGCCGGTCCATGCCGGCGATGCCGATGGCCGACAGGAGCGCGCCGATGGTCGTCGGGATCAGCGTGACGAACAGGGCGACCAGCACGATCAGCGGGATGGCGCCGCCGGCGTAGGACGCGAAGCTCGGGATCGAGGCGACGGCGAAGACGAAGATCAGGGTCAGCCCGGCGAGCAGGATGTTGAGCGCGATCTCGTTCGGGGTCTTCTGACGCGAGGCGCCCTCGACGAGGGCGATCATCCGATCGACGAAGGTCGAGCCGGCAGCCGCCGTGATCCGCACCCGGATCGCGTCGGAGAGCACCTGCGTGCCGCCGGTCACCGCCGAGCGGTCGCCGCCGGATTCGCGGATCACGGGGGCGGATTCGCCGGTGATCGCCGCCTCGTTGACCGAGGCGATGCCGAGGATGACCTCGCCGTCCGACGGGATGATGTCGCCGGCCTCGACCAGCACCACGTCGCCGACCTTCAGGCCGTTGCCGGGCACGGTCTCGTAGGCGTCGCCTCGGCCGGTCAGGCGCTTGGCCAGGGTCTCGGTCCGGGTGCGGCGCAGGGATTCCGCCTGCGCCTTGCCGCGCCCCTCGGCGACGGCCTCGGCGAAGTTGGCGAACAGCACCGTGAACCACAGCCACAGGATGATCTGCCCGGAGAAGGCGAGGTCCGCCGCCCCGGTCGCGGCGTCGCGCACGAACAGGATCGTGGTGAGCAGGGCGACGACCTCGACGACGAACATCACCGGGTTGCGCACCATCAGGCGCGGATCGAGCTTCCTCACGGCACCGACGAGGGCCGGGCCGACGAGGGCCGCGCTGAACAGGGTCTGGGAGGGGCGGGACATGGGGTTCGTCCGGATCGGGGGAGGGCCGGCGGGCTTTAGTGGCCCAGCGCGCGGCCGAGGAGGGCGGCGCCGGCCATGAGGCCGAGGGCGCCGAGGAGGGTGAGGCTCAGCATCGCCAGGATCAGGTCGGAGACGCGGACCGGGGGGCGGCGCCCGGCGACGGCCGGGCGCGGGCGCTGCGCGCCCCGCCTGCGTCGCGGCGAGGGTCGAGCGACGGCTTGGGGGAGGGCGTCACGGATGGCCTAGCCTCCTGCGGCGAAGGTCTGGCCGAGGCCGCCGGCGAGGTGCTCGACGATCGGCCCGAGCGCCAGGGCCGGGAAGAAGGTCAGGCCGCCGACGATGAGGATCACGCCGACCAGCAGCCCGACGAACAGGCCGCCGTCGGTGGGGAAGGTGCCGGACGAGGCCGGCACGGTCTTCTTGGCGGCGAGCGCGCCGGCGATGGCCAGCGCCGGGACGATCACGAAGAACCGCCCGACCAGCATGCCGGCCGCCAGGGTGGTGTTGTAGAAGGTCGTGTTCGCTGCGAGCCCACCGAAGGCCGAGCCGTTGTTGGCGGCCGCCGACGTGAACGCGTAGAGGATCTCGGAGAAGCCGTGCGGGCCGGCGTTGGCGGGGCCGGCGAGCCCCGCGGCGACCACGGTGGCCAGCGCGGTGCCGCCCAGCATCATCAGCGGCAGGCAGAGGATGGCGAGCATCGCCATCTTCACCTCGCGCGCCTCGATCTTCTTGCCGAGGTATTCCGGCGTGCGCCCGACCATCAGCCCGGCGACGAAGATCGTGACGATGACGAAGACCAGCATGCCGTAGAGCCCGGCGCCGACGCCGCCGACGACGATCTCGCCGAGCTCCATGTTGATCAGCGGGATCATGCCGCCGAGGGCGGTGAACGAGTCGTGCATGGCGTTGACCGCGCCGCAGGAGGCGGCGGTGGTGACGACGGCAAACAGCGCCGAGGCCACGATCCCGAACCGAACCTCCTTGCCCTCCATGTTGCCGCCGGGCAGGCCCAGCGCGTTCAGCACCGGGCTTCCGGCGGATTCGGCGCCGTAGGTGATCGCGATCCCGGCCAGGAACAGCACCGCCATCGCGGCAAGGATCGCCCAGCCCTGGCGCTCGCGGCCGACGCTGCGGCCGAACAGGTTGGTGAGCGCCGCGCCGATCGCGAAGATCGAGACCATCTGCGCGAAGTTCGACAGCGCGGTCGGGTTCTCGAGCGGGTGGGCGGCGTTGGCGTTGAAGAAGCCGCCGCCGTTGGTGCCGAGCATCTTGATCGCGACCTGGCTGGCCACCGGCCCGACCGCGATGGTCTGGGACGCGCCCTCCAGGGTCGTCGTCGCGACGGCGCCGCCAAGAGTCTGCGGGATGCCCTGCCAGACCAGGAACAGCGTGAACACGACGCAGAGCGGCAGCAGCAGGTAGAGGGTGCCGCGGGTGAGGTCGACCCAGAACGAGCCGACGGTCCGCACCGAGGCTCGCGAAAAACCCCGGACGAGGGCGACGGCCAGAGCGATGCCGGTCGCGGCCGACAGGAAGTTCTGATGGGTCAGCCCCAGCATCTGCGACAGGTATGACAGCGTCGTCTCGCCGCCGTAGGACTGCCAGTTGGTGTTGGTGATAAAGCTCGCCGCGGTGTTGAAGGCGAGGTCCGGTGCCACGGCGCCCTGCCCGTCCGGGTTCAGGGGCAGCACCGCCTGGAGCCGCAGCAGGGCGTAGAGCAGCACGAAGCCGGCCGCGTGGAAGACGAGCATCGCCGTGGCGTAGGCGAGCCAGTGCTGCTCGTGGGTCCGGTCGATGCCGGCGAGGCGATAGAGCCCGCGCTCGACCGGTTCGAGCACGGGCGAGAGCAGGGTCCGCTCGCCCGAGAAGACGCGGGCCATGTAGCCGCCGAGGGGGCGCACGAGCGCCAGCACGACCGCGCAGAAGAGCGCGATCTGGATCCAGCCGTTCACGGTCATGGGTCGGTCCTTCAGAACCGCTCGGGGCGGACGAGGGCGTAGGTGAGGTAGGCCAGCAGGCCGACCGTCACGAGGGCGCCGAGGAACAGGTCGAGAGGCAGGGTCGCAGGCATGGCGATCTCCTCAGAGGCGCGCGCACAGGCCGGCATAGCCGGCAGCGATGGCGAAGAAGGCGAGGGCGCCTGCGAGGAAGGCGAGGTCGAGCATGGGAAACGTCCGCAACGACGGGGGGCGGCGACGCCGGCGCGGGCCGACCGGTCCGCTTCGACCGATCCGCCCGGCGTCGTGCGTGCCGTGGTCGTCAGATTGGGCGGACGCGCCGTAGGAATGCGAGAGGCGGCCGGCCCCGATTCCATAAGGATCCCATCAGGATCGGGCCGGCTCTTCGGGCGCGACCGTGCAAACCCGTTCACAGGTCCGCGCACAGCGCGATCCCGAATCGGTCGCCTCGGACTCCTGAATTTCGGTCAGGGAGACGAATACTGAGAACGCGCCGTAGAGACGCAATGTCCGGTGCGGGGCGAAGTCCCGACGGGACGACCGGCCACGATGGCTGCGGCAGCGGGCCGACAACGATTAAAGCTTTGAGAAAGAATGATAATCCGGCTCCGCGACACCCGGCTTCGCAGGTTCGAGCGCCCTCGGCATGCGGCCGTTTCGGCCGATATCGTCACGGTCGAGCATTGCTGCCGTCGCGGAAAGGCCGCGTCGGGCGTCGATGGACCGGGTCGAAGCCTGGGAGCGGGGCGAAGAGCGGTGTTGCCCGAATCAATCGATATACTTTAGGTACGTTTTCCGCGGGCTGCGGGCTTCACGCCATGGCACCGCAGTTTCATTCTCGACCGTTGCCCCCTCGTGCGACATACCGCCCATTCGAAAAGTGCGTGGCTGCGCCGCAAGGACGGGGTACAATCGTACCGTGACTTTAGCGCATCTCAAGATTGTCTTTCGAGAGCGCTTGGTCACTTCTACACGCCCGGGCATCCCGCTCGGCGGCACGAACCCGAGTGAGACGAACACGATGTCGACCGCGGAACAGAAGAAACCCACCGATGCCGACCACACCGTCGGCAGCCGCATCGCGGTTCTTCGGGCCGCCCGCGGGATCAGCCAGACCGCCCTCGGCCAAGCCCTGGGCGTAAGCTTCCAGCAGGTCCAGAAGTACGAGAAGGGCCGCAACCGCGTCGGCGCCGGCCGCCTTCAGACGATCGCCGACCATCTCGGCGTGCCGGTCTCGACCTTCTTCGAGGGCGAATCCGGCGAGTCGCGTTCCGTCGACGAGTCCGCGAGCCTGCCTTTCCTCGGCATCGCCGGCGCAGCGGAGCTGCTGAAAGCCTATTCGGCGATCTCTGACCTGCAGATGCGCCGCGACGTGCTGGCGATGGTGAAGTCCGCCGCCCGGATCGCGCGGGCCGGCACGCCGGACGCCGCCGCCTCCTGACGACTACTCCGACGGGCGGCGTCTCGGAGCGGTCGCGCGTTCATCGGTCGGTCGCGCGCGACAACGTGATCGGCGCGCGCGCCGCCGCGCCTATCTACCGCCCTGCAACCCGGACCCAGCTTGCCATCAGGGAGGATCCGATGATCCGCGACATCCACAGCGGCCTGGCCGCACTGGCGCTCTCCGCCTTCGCGCTGTCCGCCACCGTCGCCACGGCTTCGGCGGCCGAGGGCCAGACCTACAAGGCTGCGCTGACGGCGGGCTCGGAAGTGCCCGCCACCGAGAGCAAGGGCACCGGCGAGGTCTCGGCGACCTACGATCCCGCCGGCAAGACGCTGACCTGGAAGGGCAGCTACAGCGGTCTGACCGGCCCGGTGACGGCCGCCCACTTCCACGGTCCCGCCGAGGCCGGGGCCAATGCCGGCGTGCTGGTCCCGGTGACCGCCTCCGCCAGCCCGTTCGAGGGCTCGGCCACCCTCGACGACGCCAAGGCGGCCGACCTCGCCGCGGGCAAGATCTACTTCAACCTCCACACCGCGGCGAACCCGAAGGGCGAGATCCGCGGGCAGGTGGTGCGGGCGCCGTAGGCCTTTTCCCCGGCGCGCGCATTCTGTAGGCCGCTCGCCGGGGACGGCTTGCGGAGGCTCGCGCTGTGAAGCAATCGGACGCCATCATCGCCTGGACGCCGGCACGCTGGGCGGAGCTGCGCCCGGACACCGCCGGCCAGGTCGCGGTGCTGCCGGCCCCGGACGCGGAGGGCGCGGCCAAGCGCTTCATGATGCGCGGCGGGGCCGGCTCCTCGGCCCTCCAGGCTCTGACGGGGGAGGCGCGGATCGCACGCCTGTTCATCGACTTCCAAACCTTGGTGGTACGCGACGGCCTCGACCCGCAGGCGGTGCACCGGGCGTTTCTCGCCATCGACGAGTACCGGTTCCGCATCGCCCCCGACACCGAGGGCGCGGAATTCGAGGATCCGCCGGAAGAGGATTGATCGAGCGGTCCTCCGACCCCCGCGCGCGTCACGATCGAGAAAAGACCGACGCGTACCCACGGTTGCCCTAGGTGAGCCTGGATGCGTCACGCGCCACGGAGTCTCCCGCGATGCCTCTCACAGCGCCCCTCACAGCGCCCCTCGTAGCGCCCCTTGCAGCGTCCCCAGTACCCGGCGGCCTGTCCCGCCGCGCGCTGATCGCCGCCGCCGCCCTGATGCCCCTGACCCGGGGCGCGTCGGCGGAGGAGACGCTGATCCGCCGTCCGATCCCGTCGACGGGCGAGATGCTGCCGGTCGTCGGCATCGGCACCTCGCGCCGCTACGAGGTGGCCCCCACGGCCGAGGCCGTCGCGCCGCTGCGCGCGGCGGTCGAGCGCTTCGTGGCACTCGGCGGATCGGTGATCGACACCGCCCCGAGCTACGGCACGGCGGAGGACGTGCTCGGGTTGATCCTCCCGGACGGCGCCTTGCGCGACAAGGTATTCCTGGCGAGCAAGGTCGACACCACCGGCCGCGAGGCCACGCGCGCCGAGTTCGAGCGTTCGCTGGCGCGGATGAAGGTCGCGCGGATCGACCTCGTGGCCGTGCACAACCTGATCGACGCCACCGAGAACCTCGCGGTGCTGCGCGACCTCAAGGCGGAGAAGCGGATCCGCTACCTCGGCGTCACCGTCTGGCGGGACGGGCAGTTCGACGGGCTGGAGCGCGTGATGCGCAGCGAGACCCTCGACGCGATCCAGGTCAACTACGCGATCGACAACCGCGAGGCGGCCGAGCGCATCCTGCCGCTCGCCGCCGACCGGGGCCAGGCGGTGATGGTCAACGTGCCGTTCGGACGCGACCGCCTGTTCAAGGCGGTCCAGGGCAAGGCGGTGCCGGACTTCGCCAAGGCCTTCGGCTGCGAGACCTGGCCGCAATTCTTCCTGAAATACGTCCTCGGCCACCCGGCCGTGACCTGCCCGATCCCCGGCATGGCGAAGGTCGCCTACGTCGAGGACAACCTCGCCGCGGCCCGCGGGCGCCTGCCCGACGCGGCCGAGCGGAAACAGATGGAGGCCTTCATCGATGCGCTCTGACCTTTTCGGACTTTCCCGTCGCGCCGCGCTCATGGCCGGCCTCGCATGCCTCGCGTTTCCGGCGATGGCGCAATTTCCGGCACTGGCGCAGGAGACATCCAAAAAAATTCGGATCGGCGTGATCGGCTCGGGCAACATCGGCGGCACGATCGGGACCCTCTGGGTCAAGGACGGGCACGAGGTGATGTTCTCCTCCCGCCATCCCGAGACCCTGAAACCCATGATCGAAGCCCTGGGCGACAAGGCCAAGGCCGGCACGCCCGAGGAGGCGATCGCCTTCGGCGACGCGGTGTTCGTGGCGGTGCCGTACAAGGCCTATCCGGAACTCTCGAAGTCCTACGCCGCCGCCCTCAAGGGCAAGGTCGTGCTCGATGCCGGCAACGCCACCAAGGCGCGCGACGGCGAGCTCTACGACGAGGTCCAGGCCAACGGCATCGGCGCGACCTCGGAGAAGTACTTCCCCGGCGCCAAGCTCGTCCGGGCGTTCAACGCGGCCAACTACAAGGTCTTCGCCAAGGAAGGCGCGAACGGCGGCAAGGACCGGGCGGGCGGGCGCATGGCGATCCCGATCGCCGGCGACGACGCGGGCGCGGTCAAGGTCGCCGAGGGCCTGGTGCGCGACGCCGGCTTCGACCCGGTTTTGGTCGGCGGCCTGAAGGACGCGAGCAAGTTCGCCATGGGCTCGCCCGGCTTCGGCCACGAGCAGACCGCGCCGGACCTGCGCAAGACCCTCGGGCTGACGCAGTGACGAGGGCCAATGGGCAACTCCCTCTCCCCTCTGCGGGAGAGGGTGGCCCATGCAGTGGGTCGGGAGAGGGGAGCGCGCTGTCAGGATACGGCGCTCCCCTCTCCCGACCCCTGCTGACGCAGGGGCCGCCCTCCCCCGCAGAGGGGGAAGGGCGCGTCGGAACCGGCTCTGGCAACGGGTTCACGCGATGAGTCACGCCGCGATGCCGACCGAGGCTGCGCCTTCGAACGCCTTCGCGCGCCTGGTCGGCGCCCGGCCCGGGGAGGGGCCGGCGCTGGCTTGGTCCTGGGCCTACATCTTCTCGATCCTGGCCGCCTACTACGTGCTGCGGCCGATCCGCGACCAGATGGGCGTGGCCGGCGGCATCGAGAACCTGCCGTGGCTGTTCACTGCGACGCTCGTCGGGATGCTGGCGCTGAACCTGCCCTTCGCGTGGCTGGTCAAGCGCATGCCGCGCGCGCGCTTCGTGCCGCTGACCTACCGCTTCTTCGCCAGCAACATCCTGCTCTTCGCCCTGGCCCTCTACCTCGCGCCGCCGGACTGGGAGGTGTGGATCGGACGGGTGTTCTTCGTCTGGCTGTCGATCTTCAACCTGTTCGTGGTGTCGATCTTCTGGGCGACCATCGTCGACGTGTTCTCGACGAGCCAGGGCAAGCGCCTGTTCGGCTTCATCGCGGCCGGCGCGACGCTGGGCGCCATCGCCGGATCGGCGACGACCGCCCTGCTCGCCAAGGCGGTGCCGACCTGGGGCCTGATGCTCGGCGCGGTGGTGCTGCTCGAATGCGCGGTGTTCAGCATGCGCGGGCTCGCCCGTCTCTCCGAGCGCCTGCGGCAGGCGCCGTCGGGCGGCCCCGAACAGGGGACCGGTCAGGTGATCGGCGGCAGCGTGTTCGCCGGCGTGACCCGGACGCTGGCCTCGCCCTACCTGCTCAACATCTCCCTGTTCCTGCTGCTGTTCTCGGTCACCTCGACCTACCTGTATTTCCAGCAGGCGGCGATCGCCAAGGCGAGCTTCCCCGACCGCGCGGCGCAGACGGCGTTCTTCGCCGGCGTCGACCTCGCCGTGAACGTGCTGACCCTCGGGGTGCAGTTCTTCCTCACCGGGCGGATCGTGCGGCGGATCGGCGTCGGGCTGACGCTGGCGATCCTGCCGGCGCTGAGCATCCTCGGCTTCGGCCTGCTGGCGCTGGCGCCGTCGATCGCGGCGATCGTCGGCTTCCAGGTGCTGCGGCGGGCGGGCAACTTCGCGATCAGCCGGCCGATCCGCGAGGTGCTGTTCACGGTTGTGCCGCGAGAAGACCGCTACAAGGCCAAGAGCTTCATCGACACCGTGGTCTACCGCCTCGGCGACCAGGCCGGGGCGTGGTCCTATGCCGGCCTGGGTGCCCTCGGGTTCGGCGCGGCGGCGGTCTCGGTGGTGGCGGTGCCGCTCTCGGCGGCCTGGCTCGTCAACAGCCTGTGGCTCGGACGGGCGCAGGAGCGGCGCCACCGCGACGCGGGGACAGCGGACGCGCCGGGCTACGCCGAAGGGATCTGATGGTGGCTCAGCGGCGGCGGGCGCGGACCCGGACCGGTTGCAGGGCCGGCGCCCCCCTATCGCGACCTGCGAGCACGAGGCCGATCGCCGCCCACCCGGCGAGCGCCGCGGCGACGCCGTGGCCGAGCCATTCGACTAACCCGAGGATCGTCATGGAACCGCCCTCCGAATCGTAGTTCAGGCTGGGCGCCTGACGGTTAACGAAAGGTTAATGCCGGGCCCGCCCGATCTCCGGCGACCCCGAAGCGCAGAGCAGGTGCGGGTCCCGTCCGCCGCGACGGGATCTGTCCGCCGCCGCAACCGTTAAGCTCGCATTAACCCTGGCGCTTCGATGGAGCATCGGACGCGGCCCGGCCGAAGGGAGACGAGCGAAGGCATGCGCTGCTGGTCCGCCCTGTGCCTCGCTCCGGTCCTGGCCTTTGCGAGTTTTCCCCTTGCGGGCGCGCCGGCCTCGGCGCAGGAACCGCTCTTCCTGCGCATCCGTCCCGCGGACGCGCCCCCGCCCGCGATCGGCTCCGGCGGAGCCGACGCGGCGGTCGCGGCGGCCCGGGCGGCGCGCGAAGCGGTGTGGGAGCGCAGCACGGTCCGCGCGAACATCGCCATCGCGTCGGTCTGCACCGGCTGCCTCGGCCGCCCGCCCGCGCCGACGCCCCTGCGGCCGGAGCGGCCGCGGCCCGCCGCCCCGCCGGAGGGTGCGCGGACCGCGCCCGCTCCGGCCGACCCATCCCCCGACGCGGTCGCCGGCCTCGCCGGGGACCCGACATCGACCCGAGGTGATCCATGACCCAAGCCCATCCGACCAGCGGCGCCGAGCCCGATGCCGCCTGCCCGGTCTCCCTGGAACTGCTCGGCGAGGTCTACCGGGCCGACGAGTACGACTTCCCCGAGATCGTCGCCGGGATCGCGCCCCTCAAGCGGGCGCAGCTCGCGGCCTACCTCTACGGCAAGAGCCACATGCACCAGCTCGGCCTGAAGGTGGCCCGCGCCTGCGAGCGCGAGGACCTGATCCGGGTCGCGGGCGAGGTCGGCTCGGTGATCCATGGGCAGGCGCACCTCAAGCCCGCGCCCGCGCCCATCCCGGTGGTCGAGGCCGGCGCGCCGAAGCCGAAGAAGGTCAGCCTCGGGGGGCCTGCGAAGAAGATCAGCCTCGGCGGCTCGGCCGCCAAGGGCCGCAGCTTCGACTAATGCCAAGTCTCATGGGTCAGAACCCATGAGGTCCGGCGGACGCCCGCCGCCCCGCAGTCGCGGGGGCCGAACCTCGATGAGTCGGGCTCACCGAGGTTCGGTATAAGTCGCCCTTCCCTCCGAAAATCTTGAATGCGACGCGGCGGCCGGGCGGGGGAACCTCCGGCGGCCGGGGTCGCTTGTCGAGCGCTGAGCGCCTGGAGTGTCAACGCATGTTCGGTTCCTGGTACAAGCTCGGGATGGACGCCACGATGCTGGCGTTCGAATCCCAGCAGGTGATCGGCATGCGGCTGATCAAGATCGCGGCGGGCGGCGCCGTGGGCCAGGCCGAGGCGCAGCGCATGGTCACCGAGAAGGTGGTGGCGGCGGGCGAGGCAGCGCTGATGGTGGCCTCCGGCGCCTCGACCGCGAAGGTCATCGCCGGTTATCGGCGCAAGGTCCGCGCGAACGCGCGCCGGCTGTCGAAGGGCTGATCCTTCTGCGGGGGAGGGCGGTTTCGCACCGCAGCAACCCGTTAACCGCGCCTTAACCACCGGCTTTCATCGTTTCCCAGGGACAGCAACGGGAGACGGACATGGATGTCATCGAGCACCGGGTGCGCGAGCGCGCCTACTACATCTGGGAAGACGAGGGCCGCGTGCACGGCCGCGCGGACGCCCATTGGCTGCGCGCCGAGGCCGAGGTCGCCGCGCCGGCGCCGATCCTGACGATCGAGGCCGTCGCCGCGACCGGCCTGGCGCCGAGCCCGGCCAAGACCCTCAAGCCCCGCGCCAGCCGCGCCAAGGCCGTCGCGAAGCCCGCCGAGGTCGCCGCGAAGCCGGTTGCCAAGACAATATCTGCCAAGACCACCGCGACCAAGGCTTCGGCCTCCAAGACGTCAGCCCCCAAGACCCCCGCTTCCAAGACGGCGGCCCCCAAGGCTCCGAAGGCGCTCGCCGCCGCCGGCCTCGCCGCCAAGCCGAAATCCGCCCGCGCCGCCACGGGCGCCAGCCTGCACTGAGGCGCCGCACGGCCCTTCGACGTCGACCGCAAGAGCCCGTCCCTCGCCCGAGGGGCGGGCTCTCGCCGTTCGAAGGGCCCTTGTCGTTCGAACGGCTCTTGATCGTTCGAAGGGCTCTTGTCGCCGTCCTCGCCCTTCTCGGACGGCGTCGGATGCGGGATACCCGGTGCTTCGGCCGCGCGGGACGGGTTCGCGTCTTTCCGAGAGCAGGGTTTTGGTCCGCATGCCAGACGCCGTCGCCGGGAGCGGGGCCGCCGCGCCCGCATCCGCCAAGCCGTCCTTTCTGAGCCACCTCGCCGACCGGCGCATCGCAGCGATGCTCGGGCTCGGCTTCAGCTCCGGGATTCCGTTCCTGCTGGTCTACGTCACGCAGTCGGCCTGGCTCGCGGAGGCCAAGGTGCCGATCGGCATCCTCGGGCTGCTGAGCGAGCTGACGCTGGCCTACAAGTTCAAGTTCCTCTGGGCCCCGTTCCTCGATCGCTACGACGCCCCCATCCTCGGGCGCTGGCTCGGCCGGCGGCGCGGCTGGATCGTCGCCACGCAAGCCGGCGTGGCGCTGACGCTTTCCGGCATCGCCTTCGGCGACCCGGCGCATTGGCTCGCCTGGACGGTGGTGTTCTCGCTGGCGCTGGGATTCGCCGGCGCGACGCAGGACGTGGTGATCGACGGCTGGCGCATCACCGTGGCGCCGGCCGAGCGGCAGGCGCTGATGTCGTCCTTCGCCGAGGTCGGCTGGCGGGTCGGCAACCTCGCGGCCGGCGCCGGCGCGCTCTACCTCTCCGACGCCTACGGCTGGCGCGCCGCCTACCTGTGCATGGCCGTGCTGATGGCGCCTGGCATGATCGCGGCGCTGATGGCGCCGGAGCCGGAATCCGATCGGAACGCCGCCCATGTCAATTCCCAAGCCCGCGCCGGCTTCGTCGAGACCGTGATCGCGCCGATCCGCGAGCTGATCACGCGGCTCGGGCCGATGGCGGTGCCGATCCTCGTGATGGTCGCGGGCTTCCGCATGCCCGGCTACGTGTCGAGCGCGATGGCGATGCCGCTGTTCAAGAGCCTGCACTACTCCAACACCGACATCGCCACGGTGACCAAGCTGTTCGGCTTCGGCGTCGCGCTCTCCGGCACGTTCCTGGCGAGCTTCGTGGTGCCGCGGATCGGCATCCTGGCGAGCCTCGTCGCCGGCACCGTGTTCGGCTCGGCCTCGCACCTCGCGCTCGCCTACCTCGCGATCCACGGCGGCGACGGGGGCGGGGCGTTCTGGACCTTCGCCGCCGCCGTCAGCATCGACAGCTTCGCCTACGCCTTCGCCTCGATCGTGCTGATCACCTACATGTCGTCGCTGGCCTCAAGCGAGCACGCAGCGAGCCAGTACGCGCTGCTCACCTCGCTCTGTGCGCTCCCCGGCAGCCTGCTCGCCGGCGCCTCCGGCTTCATCATCGAGGATGTCGGCTTCGCCTGGTTCTTCGTCGGCACGGCGCTGCTCGGCGTGCCGGTGGCGATCCTGTGCGTCTACGTCTGGCGCGTCCACCCGCGCACCGACGCTCCGGCGGGCTGAGGCTCCGACACGCGGCGTGGAACGGGGGCGAAGCTGTACCGTTGTCCGACGAGACGCATTTGCCGGTGAAGGCGCGAGCGCGCCGCGCGCGCGCCGCCCGTTCCGTCACGAGGATCCGATGACACTCCGCACAGCCGGCCTTCTCCTCGCCCTGCTCGCCGTCCCGGCCACCGCGCAGGCGCAGGTCTACCGCGACCGTCCGGCGGCGGGTCCCCTCGGTGAGACCGTGCCGATCACCGTCGGCGGGCGCGCGCCCTGGCAGCCGGCCTGGGCCTACGATTCCGGCGGCGACAACGACCGGCGGCCGGAGCTGCCCTACTATCAGCAGGGCCGCGGCCAGCAGACCGGGGGCCCCACCCGCAACCTGCTGCCCGACGACGGCTTGCGCCTCGTCCCGATTCCGCGCTGATCCGATGAAAGCCGCGATCTTCGACATCGACGGGACGCTGCTCGACAGCGTCGACCTCCACGCGGAAGCCTGGGTCGAGGCCTTCCGCCACTTCGGCGTGGAGACCGACTTCGCCGAGGTCCGCAGCCAGATCGGCAAGGGCGGCGACGAGCTGATGCCGGTCTTCCTGTCGGAGGCGCAGCTTCGCGACCAGGGCGAGACGATCGAGGCCTACCGCTCCGACCTGTTCAAGCGGGACTACCGCGACCGGGTGAAGCCGTTTCCGGGGGTGCGCGCCCTGTTCGAGCGGCTTCGCGCCGACGGCACGACCATCGCGCTGGCCTCCTCGGGCAAGCGTAGCGAGGTCGAGCACTACCAGAAGGTGCTCGGCATCGAGGACCTCGTCGACGCGGCCACCAGCTCGGACGACGCCGAGCGCTCGAAGCCCCATCCGGACATCTTCCAGGCGGCGCTGAAGCGGCTCGACGACGTCGATCGCAGCGAGATCGTGGTTTTGGGCGACACGCCCTACGACGCGCAGGCCGCCGGCAAGGCCGGGCTCGCCACGATCGGGCTCCTGTGCGGCGGCTTCCCCGAGGCCGACCTGCGGGCCGCCGGCTGCATCGCGATCTACCGCAGCCCGGAGCATCTGCTCGCGGATTTCGAGGCCTCGCCCCTGGCGAAACGCAAGCCCGGCGACGGGTGATTCGCCAGCTTGCCCACTCTTGTCCCCGCATTCCTGGCATGCGTGTGGCCGGGATGCGACGCAGTCTCGCGCCGGCTACGGACAGCGCGCGATAAGGCTGGCGCCGGCGGCGCGAAAGGCGTAGCCACCCCGCCGGAACTTCCTGGGATCCTTCTGAGGACGGGGCGGATCATGCAACAGACGGCCGAGACCAGCGTACAGACCTGGATCCCCTGCATCGACAGGCCCCTCCACGAGCGGATCGCGGAGGCGGTCCAGAGCCGCGCCACGCCGATCAGCCAACTCCTCCGCTTGATGTCGGCCCTCGACGCCGAGGGCAACGCCCACGAGAACCTGGCCAACGAGAACCTGCGGCTCCAGCTCCGCGCCCGCATCGGCGCGCCGCTGAGCGCCTGACGCCCGGAATGGCGACGGCGCCGGCGATGCTTGCGTGTTGAAGTCATCGGCTTCGACCAGCGCATGCCGGCGGCGTCCTCGAAGCCGGATCGGCGGTTCGGCCCGAGCCCCCGATGCGCTCGCCGCCACGGCGAGCCGTGGCTTCGACCATCCGAATGTCTGGTCGCTAAGGCTGGACCCAGAGGCAGGCCGACTCGCCTTTCACGGCGAGGCATTCGAACGGCGCGCCGCCGATCATCGCGCGATGCTCGACGGCCCCGACGTCCGCGCGGGAGACTGCCTTGCATCCGGGCCGGCCGGCGGCCGCGGCGAGGGCGGCCGCGCGATCGGGATTGGCCGTCGCGAGAAGGCGCAGCGAGACGAGCGTGTCGCAGGCGGCGATCCGGTCGTCAGGCTCCGCGTGGGCCGGCGTCACGAGCAGGACGGTGAAGCAGATCGCGGCCCAGCGCGCACGATGTCGGACGTCCCGCGCGATCATGATTTTCCTTCGGCATCCACGGACAGGGCGGCTTGCCCTCCTCGGAAAACGGCAACGCCGTCCGCGGCTAACGGACGGCGTCGTGTGGCGGCCGGATGCGCTGGCGCGTCCGGGATTCAGCGCTTGGTCTTCACCTTGGCCTTGCGGGCGGCGTAGCGGGCATCGCGAAGTTCCTTCTTCGCGGCGAGCTCGGAGGCTTTGCGCTCCTGCAGCGCGGCGGCCTCGGCGGCCTCGCGGGCGATCTGAGCGGAAAGCTCGGCCTCCTCGCGGGCGCGCTTCTCTTCCGCGGCCTGCTTCTCGGCGGCGATGCGGGCGGCCTCGCGCTCACGGGTGCGGGTTTCGCGGGCCTGGACGAGCTCGGCGCGGGCCTTGGCCTTGGCGATCATCTCGGGGTCGTCGGCCGGGGGGCGCGCCTTGAACTTGGCGAGCAGGGCAGCCTTGGCGGCTGCGGAATGCTGACGGCGGTCGTCGAAATTGCGATAGTCGAATGCGCTCATCTGACCTTTCTCGTACGGTGTCTCACTTCGGGGTTTCGGGAGCGTCCGCGCCGGATCAATCCGTGGGACGGGGCCGGGGGAACGGGCCCTGCAGCAAAGCGTCTTCCGCCCTGCGGCGGATCGAAAAAGCCAATGACCGAGCGCTTGCCGGCATGCAACCTGGACGTCATCGGGAAATCGTGACGAAGCGCGGAAATCGTCGTCGCGCCACCCAAATCCAGCCACGGATGCGGAAATGCCGCAGCGCCGTGACAGCAAGTGACTAGGTTGACGCCCCCGGACTTCAAGTCCGGAGGCGTCGTCCGTCGGATCAGGCAGCCTGGAGGTTCCCGGCCGACTGCTTGCCGGTGCGCTTGTCGTTCTCGATCTCGTAGGAGAGCTTCTGGCCCTCGATCAGGTTGCGCATGCCGGCGCGCTCGACTGCCGAGATGTGGACGAACACGTCTTTGCCGCCGTCATCCGGCTGGATAAAGCCGTAACCCTTGGTCTCGTTGAACCACTTCACGGTGCCCGTGCTCATGGCGCCTACCTCCGTCGTATCAGATGTGTTGACCCCGCCGGCCCGAGCGGCTGTCCACGCGTGGGGATGGGCGAGGGAGTATGGATGTCGAGATGGAATGTCAGTCGAAGCAACGCCCTTGCAAGAGGCTAAAGGGACAGCGGGCGGAGCAACCCGGCGGCGGCCGGCAAGCATCGACGCAGTCGCAGAGGTAGGTCGCGCCCGGGCGTCTGACAAGAGTGCGGCCAACGGTGGCGCCGACCGTCGCGGCGCCCGCCGAAGGTTGCCGCAGCCGGCCCGGGCAGATAGGCTTGACCGCGTGCGCGATGGGGTCCTGGCGATCGACCCCGCGCCCGATCGACCCCGGATCCGGCTCGGGCGGGGGACCGGCGGCGGCCTTCCTTAAGGCCTGCCGTGGCATGATCGGCATCGCGGCAACGGGGGGACTTCGAAATGATCGCGACGGATCGTTCGCACGCCGCGAACCTGCAGCGCACGGCTGGCCGCCGGGCGTGACGCGACGCAACCGGGACCGACCGCGCGTTCGGAACGGCACGCGCGACGGCGCTCGGGCCGGCGCCGTCCTCAGCTCCATCGTCGCCGC
This sequence comes from Methylobacterium sp. WL8, assembly GCF_008040045.1. Classification (NCBI taxonomy): domain Bacteria; kingdom Pseudomonadati; phylum Pseudomonadota; class Alphaproteobacteria; order Hyphomicrobiales; family Methylobacteriaceae; genus Methylobacterium; species Methylobacterium sp. WL8. The sequence continues at coordinate 53,384 of NZ_VRVF01000031.1, forward strand.
CGGCCTGTCGCTGTCCGCCGCGCCGGCCGCGGCCTTCGACCTGTTCGGGCTGTTCGGCTCCGAGGAGGAACCCCTGGCCCCGAGCGCCGCGGCGCTGCCCTACGCGCTCAAGATCCAGGGCACCGACGATTCGGACCTGGAGAAGACGCTGGAGGACACCTCGACCCTGCACCGCCTGCGCCGCGAGCCGCCGCCGGACGGGGAGGGGTTGGTGCGCCGCGCCGAGGCCGACATCCGGCGCCTGCCCGACGCGCTCTCCGGCTACGGCTACTACGCCGGCCGCGTCACCGTGCGGATCGAGGAGGTGGTGCTCGGCGGCGAGGCCTCGCTGATCGCCGCCGCCCGCGCCGCGGAATCCGAGCGCGCCCGCGCCCTGGTCCCGGTCCGCATCGCGGTCGATGCCGGGCCGCTCTACACGATCCGCACCGTCACTGTCCGCGATCCGCAGGGGCAGGCCTTCCCCGAAGACGTGCTGCCGCCGCGCTTCACCCGGGTCGACGACGACACCCCGGCGCGCTCCAGCCTGGTGCTCGCCCGCGAGGCGAAGATCGTCGACCGCTTCCGCGAGCGCGGCCACCCCTTCGCCAAGGTGGTGTCGCGCGATCCCGTCGTGGACGACGCCGCCCACGTCATGGACGTGACCTTCACCGTCGACCCCGGCCCGCGCGCCGGCCTCGGCGCGGTCGCCGTGCGCGGCACGAAGGACATCGACCCGGCGGTGGTGCGCTCCTTCATCTACGCGGAGCCGGGCGACCCGTACTCGCCCAAGGCGCTCTCCGACATGCGGCGGGCGCTGGTGAAGGTCGAAGGCCTCGGCTCGGTGCGGGTGCGCGAGGGCGAGGCGCTGGACGGGCAGGGCAACCTGCCGATCTTCGTCGACGTGACCGAGCGCGACCGCAACCTGATCGGCGTCTCGGCGCGCTACTCCACCGTCGACGGCCCCGGCATCCGGGCGACCTACGCCAACCGCAACCTGTTCGGCGGCGGCGAGACCATCCGCCTCGACGCCGACCTGTTCTACCTCGGCAACGACCTCTACGCGACGCAGCGCAAGCTCGCCGGCATCGAGTCGAACGGGCTCGGCGGGCGCTTGTCGGCCACCTTCGTCAAGCCGGCGCTCTGGGGCACCCGCAACGACCTGATCGCCAACCTCTTCGCCGGCCGCGAGGCGCAGCAGAGCTACGTCGCCGACGCCGCCGGCGGGACGCTCGGCGTCCGCCACCGCTTCTCGGACACGTTCTACGCGCAGGTCGGCGTCGAGGGGCAGGCGGGCCGCGCCCAGGACGCGCTGGGCAAGGTCGACTACCGCCTGGTCGGCATCCCGGTCTCGGTGTCCTACGATTCCACCGACAACCTGCTCGACCCGACCAAGGGTGTCCGGCTCACCGCCTCGGCGACGCCCTATGCCGGCTTCCTCGGCTCCGATCCGTCGATCTTCGTCGCCAAGGCGCAGGGCTCGACCTACTACGCGCTGGACGACGAGGCGCGCTACATCCTCGCCGGCCGCCTCGGCTTCGGCTCGATCTCCGGCGCCAGCCTGGAGGACATCCCGGCCAACATCCGGTTCTTCGCCGGCGGCGGCGGCTCGGTGCGCGGCTTCCCCTATCGCACGCTCGGGCCGCGCGGGCCGTTCAACCTGCCGGTCGGCGGCCGGAGCCTGCTGGAAGCCTCGTTCGAGGCCCGGATCAAGATCACCGACACGATCGGCGTGGTGCCGTTCTTCGATGCCGGCACCGCGTTCGCCGGCTCGCTCCCCGACTTCGACGAACGCATCCGCACCGCGGTGGGCCTCGGGCTTCGCTACTACACCGGCATCGGCCCGATCCGCGTCGACGTCGCCCTCCCGCTCGACCGGATCAAGGGCAACCACGAGCGCCCGGTCGCGCTCTACATCAGCCTCGGGCAGTCGTTCTGATGGGAATCTGGGACACGCGACGCGGCGCCTTCTCCCAGGGGGAGGGGGCTGGGG
>NZ_VRVF01000032.1:0-53956 GCF_008040045.1 Methylobacterium sp. WL8
GAAAGCATCGCCCCGATCGGCGATGATCCCCTCGTCAGCCTGCCCACCCTCGCAGCCTGATCGTCCCGGCCCAAGCCGGTGATCGTGGTGGCCCTCACCAAGCTACACCACGCCTAGGGACACGACCCCGATCTGGACCAGCAATCTACGGGTCGCCCATACGGCGCGGGCGTCGGATGCCCGAGGTTCGGTCAGCACGAAGGAGCGTCGCAGAAGCGCCCCGCCGGGTGGGCCCGGACGAAGCGACATGACGTCGGCATCGCGAAGCGCGATGACATGAATGGCTGTCCCGTCGGCGACCAGACGAAGGTTGAGCGATTCGTCGCCCTCGGTCGTAGGATGTTCATAGTGGATTTCGTCGATCGCCGGATCCAGTGTTACCTGTATCAAAAGATCTCGGTGCCATCGAAATACATACGGGATCGGGCCAGCGGTTTTGAACGAGATAAATCCGGGATGTCGGACCGTTTGATTTGAAATCGAGCGTACGTTAGCTTCTATGGATTCAACCTGCATTTCGATCGACCTTCGTTTGTCTCGATCGATCGCCCTGGACCCAGCCATCGGCGATCGGTCTGGAACTTGATGCCCATATCTCTCCGTCCTGGCGTCGGTGGGTCGTAGTCTTGGACCCGGAACTCAGGTGCTTCTGTTCTACCAATCTATATGTTGGGCAAACAGGAAAAATTTTCGGGTCAGCTTCTTTTGTCGGTCCGGGCGGGATATCGATGAATACTCATACAAATGTCGAAGGCATGCACACATATTCAATCATTTTATGAGCGGCACAGCTATCGCGCGGGGTAGCGGCGGCTAATGTAGGCAGGGTATCAATCACTTGGCTCGGATTTAGCCTGATCCGTCGTCTGACCGATCCAGAGCCGAACTGCATCGATGAATTCGCGTCCGGCTCCGGTGCGGGCTGCCTGCTCCGCCAGCTGGTTCATGACTATGGTGGCCGAACGTGCGAACGCTTTCTCTGCGGCGAGATCGCGAACGACTTCGTGATGCGGGCCGAAAGGCATCTCCAAGCTCGTCATCGTGTCGATGAGATAGCGGATCTCGGCAGGCGGACCTTTGCTCGCCCAGTTGTGGACCGTTCTTTCGGTGACACCGATCTCCGAAGCGAAGCCGACCTGCGTACGTCCCAGGAGTCGCAGCCTATGTTTGAACTCTGATCCGGTCATGACCCGCCGAACCACCTGCTTCGCCTTGAAGGAACCGTATGAGAAGCCACGATGCGTAACACGTTGTAGACGATCGCCCCCTCATGAAACGAAGGAACGACGAAGCCTTCATAGGGTCAGCCGGGGAGTTTCGATCCATGGGGTTCGGGAAGCAATCCCCCAGCGTCCGGCAGCCGGCGACATATCATATCCTCCGAGTTCGGCGGCACGGAACTCCTGATTTCGAGCAGACCGACAAAAGGCTGATCAGACGTATCCAGAACGGCGACGCTTCACTTCAAGCAATTTTTGACGGAGCATCGGGCTTTGACGTTGCTGATTACGACCTTATCGGGTTCGGCGTTAGAGTCTACGATGATCATTATAGTTTCGCTTCTCGCGATGATAGGCAAATCGAAATCCAGACGTTGAGGATGCGCAGCCGCATTGTCGTAACATTCACGAATTTTGATCGTAGGATCGTAGGCTTGATTCGGATCAAAGACACAGGCCCCGACAAGGAGCTGCTATCCAAGTTCCTCGATGCCGCCGATCGAAAGACCCGGAGCGGAGACCGAACGAAACTCGAAATTCATGTAGGCGCCCCCGCCGAGGACGAGGTGCAGGTAGCGACCTTACTGCAGCTAAGCGAGGTGGTGCGGACCGTCGTCGGCATCATGAGGAGCGCGATTACGCACGCTTCGCATCTTCACCCATGCCCCGATCGCGATCCATGCGTGCGATGGATATCCGCATGCGACTGCGATCTTCGTGTCGACACTGGGAGCGGCAAGGTCTCGACCGGAACGAGTGACTCGGGGTCGTGACGCCGTATCGTGACAGGTGGCACCAGGGACTTGCTTGGTTCAGCGTCGCCTACGGATTTCGACCATCCAGCATTCCGCCTTGATCGCTAGCGTGAACTGTGACGGACCACGCTTGGGCCATCGTATCTATCCACAGGCAAGCCGACAGGATGCAAACGGAAGCTTGCGCTCTGTTCTTTATTTGTTCTACATCCATTCTGTCGCCTATGAAGCAGGCGATCTCCTGAAGCCGACGCCCGCCGTGTGCTCTGATTCCTTCGAGCCAGCCGCGTCGCTGCATCCGATCCAGCCCTCACGCTGACGGCCGGCGCCGCTGCCCGGCCGTGGGAGATCATGCCATGTTGCCGAACTCAACAAACTCGATTGATCAGCATCCAGACACCAGGCCGTTAGACGCGCTCGCCCGTGCCTTCCTTCGAACCCTCGCCAAGGAGGAGCGCGGAAACCTCAAGCTACTCCGCGATGTCGGGTTCGGTCTCGGCCATGACGATGAGGCCGACGATCCCGTCGAGCGGATCCTCGCCAAGACTGAGGGCGAGAAGAAAACCGAGCACGTGCCTATCCCCGCGGATCTTGCCGCGGTGGCCGTCCTCGTCGCTCGCGCCATCGAGGCGGAAGACGGTCTCGTCCGTCGTCTACGGCGGGAGGCGCCGGTCGTCGTCATCACCACCCACCTGCCCGATCTCGTCGAGCCGGTTCGAGACGTTCTCGAGAAGTGCGCCTTCCGCCCGGGCGTCAAAGCGATGGACCTGAGCGGCAGCAGGCCTGCCGCTCTGAAGCCGACGCAGGTTGGCCTGCTCATCCGAGACGGCTCGTACAAAGAACACAGGCCGGATGTCGGTAACCTCATGATGGCCTCGGCACTCCACGCGCGGGTTCCGATCGTCGGATGCGCGCCCGATCCGACACGCCAACTGCCGCGCGATCTCTTGCGCGCTGCCGAGCATCGCATCGTGCTCCCCTGCCTCGATCAGAGCGCACTCGACCTCGTCATCGAAGCAGTCACCGGGGGATGCTCGACCCGACGGATCGATCCCGATCTGGTTCGCACCCTCGACATCGCCGATCTGCCGATCGCATTCCGGGGAGCCACCTCGCCCGATGCCTGTATCGACGCGCTCGCCCGGGTCACGGCAGCCAAGGCCGACTACCTTCAGACGGGGCCGGCGCTGGAGGATCTCGACGGGTATGGAGCGGCCAAGGATTGGGGCCTCGCACTCGCTACCGATCTGCAGTCCTATCGCGTCGGTCGCCTCGCCTGGGCCGACATCGACAATCGAGGCTTGCTGCTGTCGGGCCCTCCTGGCGTCGGCAAGACCAGCTTTGCCCGCGCCCTGGCGAAGTCCGCACGTGTTCCGCTGGTGGCGACGTCGGTCGCGGAATGGTGCGCATCGGACTACCTCTCCGGCACCCTGCAGGCGATCCGCCGGGTGTTTGCGCAAGCCAGAACGCAGGCGCCGTGCATCCTGTTCATCGATGAGCTCGACGGCATCTCCGACCGTGCGCAGATCCGCGGCGATCACGTCCAGTACTGGACACAGATCGTAAACCTGTTCCTCGAGCTGCTCGCTGGCGTCGAGGAGCGCCCGGGCGTGGTCGTCGTCGCGGCCACCAACCATCCCGACAGGATCGACCCCGCCGTGAAGCGTGCAGGGCGCCTCGACCGAGAGATTGCCATCGAGAGGCCGGATACGACGAGCCTCGCCAGGATCTTCCGGCACCATCTCGGTGTCGACGAACTCGCCGGCGATTCGTTGATGCCGCTCGCGCTGGCCGCGCGCGGCAGAACGGGCGCCGATGTCGAGGCGTTCGTGCGCCGCGCCAAAGGCGCGGCACGTCGCGCCGGGCGCCGGATCGGTCTCGACGACGTCCTAGCTGAGGTTCGTCAGGGACGGCTCGCGATGCCCCCGGCGACACGGTGGCGTACCGCGATCCACGAGGCGGGTCATGCGATCGTAGGTCGGGTCCTTGGCTGCGGAACGATCGTCGATGTGCTGCTTCACGATGGCGGTGGGCAGGCTCAATTCAAGCATGACGTGGATGGCTCCGCGACGCTGCCGCAGCTCGAGGCGGTCCTCGCAATGCTGCTGGCTGGAGGCGTTGCTGAGGAGATCGAGCTTGGCGCTGCCTGCATCGGCAGTGGATCCGGTCCAGGCTCTGATCTTGCCCAGGCGACGACGATCGCTGGGGACATCGAGCTTCGGTTCGGGCTCGGCAAGCTCGGGCCGTTCTACGTCGCGCCCTCGGACAGCCACCTCTTTCTCGTGAACGGGCTTCTCGAGGCGGTAACCGATCGCCTACGAAGAGCGCGCGACCGATCCCGCACCGTGCTGGAGGCACGATCGACGGAGCTGCATGCTATCGCCTCGGAGCTTGCGGAAGCCGGATACCTCTCCGTCGTGGACATCGACCGGCTCATGCCGAACCATGATGCATTTGCGCCGACCGAGCTTACGTCCGTTCCGGCCCTGAACCGAGGAGCCGCGTGATGTTCTCGCTTCCTCCCGACGAAACTGATCTCGGGGACCTTCAGCCCCTTGCGCATGCCATCGCGGACCTCTGCGAAATCCTTGATGGCGACCGTTACGTCGTCATTGAAGGCTTGGCAGAGATCCTGCGGCGACGCATCGAGTTTGAGGCTCTTAAGCAGCGTACTGATCTGGGATAGGCAGCGTGATACGAGCCGGTGGAATGCCTACGGCTCGTATCGATGTGGGTGCGCCTGCTCGAGAAGGGCGGCAAGGCGGTGGACCTGCCGTGCCACCACAGACAGCCGTCCTGATCCGTTTCGGCTATCGCGTATACCGGCCGGAGGCGGACATCGAGGGTGAGGACCTGGTGATCTGTACCCCGGGCGGCGTTCTGTCAGGCGTTCAGCTGAAGAGCCGTCCCCTGGTCGATTGGCGCCGATACGGTGGCCGTGAACTGCTGATGCTGTTCCCATCCATGCCCTACAGCTCTGTGGCTGTCCGAGCATGGTTTCTCGTCCCCCACGATCCCTTCTACGGATGGGTGAAGGTTCGGCACAGTCATACCGCGAAGGGGGCGAGCAATGGTCATATCCGGCGACAAGCAGGTATCTCGCTGCTTTTCTCGACCCGTACGAGGTGCGACCGCCAGCAGAGGCGGTGGGTTGATCGTCACCAGCCACATGCGGTTCGGTGTGTGCTGAACGCCGAAGCCCGCCGGCAGATCGCGGCGGGCTTCTAAGGCCTGCTCAGGCGGCCATACGGCCCGGCCGGCCGAGGCCGATGTTCTTCGCGAGGGCGGAGCGGGCCTCCGAGTACGAGGCTGCCGTCGTCGGGTAGTCAGCCGGCAGGCCGAACTTCGCGCGGTAGCTGTGCGGGTTGAGGCCGTGCTTCGTCAGGTGGCGCTTCAGCGTCTTGTAGGGCTTGCCGTCGATGAAGGAGACCAACCCGTCGGGCCGGATGGACTTGCGGATCTGTGCCGCGGTGGGCTTCTCGACCTCTTCGGCCGGGGAGCTGACGCCACCGGCGGCTGTCCCGCTCGCGATGCCGTTGAGGGCCGCATGGACGGTGCCGATCAATCCCGGAAGCTCAGTCGCCGGTACGCGGTTGTTCGAAACGTAAGCCGCTACCAGTTCGCTTACCATTGCGAGCATATCGGGGTTCAACCCCAGGTTATCTTTGGTCACTTCGTTCGTCCTGTGTGTACGCTACCGGCGTGAGATCTACCGATCTCAGATTTAGATCAAGGCACAACTCGCTCAAGATCGCGCGAGCCTGCCGTGACCTGTACGCATGCTGTGAGGATTTGGTTTCGGTGAAGACTGGCTAGGGCGTCCCATCGGGGCGGCCCCGACTTTTGCGCGGTGCTCCGCGGCAGCACCGCGTCAGGCGCGTTGCATTTGGCTGTTGCCCACCTCTGCAACAGCAGTGCGCAGCAACAAATCTCTATCCGTGCTGTAGCATTCACCAGTGTGTTTTTCATAGAGGTAGCTTGACCACCAGCCCCGGGCGGTAGAGCGATAGATCCTCTTGATGGAAGGAAACACCGTGGACGAACAAGTCGAAACTCAATCCAGCAACTTCATCGAACTCGCTGCCGACCTCGTGGCGGCCTACGTGTCGAACAACAACGTGCCGGTGTCGGAGCTGCCTAGCGTGATTGCCAGCGTGCATGCTGCCGTTGCAGGTCTTGCTAACCCAACGCCCGCTGAGCCCGCCGGCCCGGAGAAGCCGACGCCGGCCCAGGTGAAGAAGTCGATCACGCCTGATGCGCTAATCTCCTTCATCGACGGCAAGCGGTACAAGACGCTAAAGCGCCACCTGACCACGCATGGCCTGACGATGGACGGCTACAGGGCGCTCTATGGTTTGCCCTCGGACTACCCTTCGACCTGCTCTGCCTACTCCGCTCAGCGTTCCGAGCTGGCCCGGTCGCTCGGCCTCGGTCAGCAGCGACGGAAGGTAGCCCCCAAGGCTGCGGACACGGGCGAGACGGCCTCCGAGGCGCCCAAGACCCGCGGGCGGCCGCGTAAGGCCGCAGAGGCTTCCGAGGCGGCTCCCAAGGCGAAGGGCCGCAAGAAGGCCGCCGAACCGGCTTGAGGCCGCTCCGCGCCCCATTCCGGTACACCGCGGCACCCGTCGCGGTGACGTGCCTGTAACCGGGTGCCGGCATCCTGCACCTGGGCCAAGTTGCGCATCGGCCTAGCTGGTGAGATCCGGGGTTCCCCCGCTCCGTGAGCAGATCGGAGCGGGGCCGAACCGATCTCACCATTCACCGCCACTCCCCTTTGTGCTACGATCCTTGGACCGGACACAGCCGATGAGGTGCGTGGATGGACCAGAAGCATGGCCTTGAAGTTTTCATCTTCAGCTTCGCTCTCTTCATGACGTTTTGGAGCTTGCGGCCGAGTTGGCTCCGCTCGAAAAATCCCTGGGGGTCTGGTCCTTCATGGGCTACCGGTTCAAGCAGTTCATCTTCGTCTGACGGTTCGTCTTCGTCGGATGGCTCCGGTCACGGATGCTCGAATGGTGGCTCCAGCGATGGCGGCGGAGGTTGCGGTGACGGAGGTAGTGGAGGCGGTGGCGACTAACGCTGTCCTCACCCTTGCCGTGCTTGCTGAGTGGCCAGCACGTCGGTGAACGGCTTCGACACCACATGCCACCCTGATGCGTCGTAGACCTCGACGGTCCAAGCCGACCAGTCGCGTGGAGGGCTGCTGAGCATCACGTCCAGCGCGACCCGCTCGGCGTGGACGCGCATCAGCGCCCAGGTCGGCAGCCGCTTGCCCTGCCGATCGGCGACAAGGTCGTGCCCGTTCGTGCAGTGGAAGCGGTAAAGCGGTGTCGGCATTGGCCTTCTACCCCGCCCTCCACACCATCTCACCGCTTCGCGCCTGGCCGTCGTCGCCATGGTTGAACCGTTGGTCTGCTTGCTGTCTGTTCCTTGTATGTTCTTGGACAAGTCGGAGCGCCGATGCACCCCCAGCCGCATGAACCGCCTGTGGAGATCCGGCTGAGCGAGGCCGAGACGATCGCGCTCGCCTACCGCCGGGCTGCCCGCGGTGACGCCTGGGCCGCGCTGGTAAGGGTGGTTGAGAATGCGCTTGCTGACTTGGCGGAGGCAGAGCGCCGATCGCTGCGGCGGGATCGGCTCGTCTCCCACGGGTATGGAAGGCTCAAGGCATTCCGCAGTCGATCGCGAGCGGCGCACGGGCTGGAACGCGAGTGATCTACGCCGTTGGCCCTGACGGCGCGACGATCGAGTTCATGCAGCCGCCAGCCTCCGTCCAAAATCTCTGATCCGGCCGGGCGGGGAACCGCTTGCCATCTCGATCCGAAATAGACGGGGCCCGGCGAACGACCGCTTCGGAGGAGCCTCGACGGCAGTGCAGGCGACTGTGTTGGGTCGGGTTCGGAACGTCCGCTTCCGGGGGAAAAAACCAACCTTAGCTTATGGCCGTTGATATATTGCCGAAGCCTCCGATGGTGGTCTGGCGCAAGCATCGTTGCGACGGAACGAAACAGGAACCAGTGCGCCGCGATTAGGTCGTTGTCTCATCCCCACCCCAGCGACGCAGCGCCCGGACATGCGGCCGAAGCAACGTGATGCCCAGCAGCGAGATGACGGCGAGCATCGTGCCAAATAGCGCGATCGGTAGCCACGCCCCGCCGGAGGCCTCCGCCAGCACTGTGCCGACGATCGGCGTCAGCCCCCCAGCCACTGCACCGCTGAACTGGTAGCCGATCGAGATGGCGGTGTAGCGCACCCGGGTCGGAAAGGCGCTAGCCACGTAGCCGGCCACCACCGCGTAGAAGCTCGCAATGCCGAGCTGGATCAGGCAAAGGCCCAGCGTGATCCCGGCGAACGAGCGCGTCTCCAGCAACAGAAACAGCGGGTAGGGTGTGAGGATGCACCAAACCAGCGAAAGCTGGAGGAAGCGGCTCTCATCGCCGAGCCGCTCGGCCACGCGCGCAGCCACCGGCTGGACGACGAACTGTACCACGGCGGTGATCAGCAGGGCGTCGAGGATCACCGCGCGCTCGATATGCAGATACTGCACGGCGAAGGTGATGAGAAACACCTGGTAGAGATACACCGAAGCGATAGCAAAGGTGTTGGCGGCGATCGCCATCAGCAGCGGGCCTCGCTGAGTGCGCAGCACCTCCGGGATCGGCGTATCCCGGGCGAGCGCCTCCCGATCGGCCGCCTGCGAGGCCTGGAAGGCTGGCGATTCCGCTACACCGAGCCGGATCACGAAACCCACCGCCAGGAGCACGACGCTGGCGAGAAACGGCAGCCGCCAACCCCAGGCGAGGAACGCCTCCTTGTCCATTAGCCCAGCCAGGCGGAACGCCAGCAGCGAGAGGATCTGTCCGGCCGGGCTACCCAACTGGGCGAAGGAAGCGAAATACGTGCTGCGACCGCGGGGGGCATGCTCGGCGGCGAGCAGTACGGCGCCGCCCCACTCACCGCCGACCGCGATGCCCTGGAACAGGCGTAGCAGCACCAGGGCAACCGGCGCCCAGACGCCAGCCGTGGCGTAGGTCGGCAGTAGCCCGATCCCGCTGGTGGCCAGCCCCATCATGACGAGCGTGGCGATAAGTGCGCGCTTGCGCCCGTAGCGATCGCCAAGGTGGCCGAAGATGAGGCCGCCGGCTGGCCGCGCAAAGAAACCGACGGCGAAGGCGCCGAACGCGGATAGCGTGCCAAGGAACGGGGTCTCGCCCGCCAAAAAAGAGTGGGCCGAACACCAGCGCCGCCGCGACACCGTAGATGAAGAAGTCGTACCATTCGATGGTCGTGCCGATGAAGGCGGCGACCGCGGCTCGGCGCGACTGGTCGGCGACGCCCGCGGATGGAGTGGTTTGCGCCTGCATGTACGCTCCGCGACCGGGAGCCGAGCGCACGTCACCCGGCCTGTCATCAGGTCACGACCACCGCCAGCGTGCAAGCCGCCAGCGTGCAAGCTGCCAGTGTGCCAGCAACCGAGCGCCGCTCGCATAAATGCGTCTTCCCGCGGGCACGAGGATTCCCTCCAACGTGCCCGTTTGCCTAAAATTCGGACGTTTGCTCGCCGTTCGTCCGGCCGCAACGCAACATTTCGTCATGCGTCGCAGCAACTCCGGGTCCCTTGACGACCACATTCAATTATCATTCTATGCGTATAGTTCGGATAGTACGCTCGTACGCCCAGTGGAGAGCGGTGGAATGCACGATCGTCGTCAATTCCTGAAAACCTCGCTCGTGGCCGCCCTGGGGGCGTCCGGACTCCCGCTGTACGGGGTCCTGCGCGGCGCCAGGGCCGCAGACGGGCCTCTCGTCATTGGTACGCCGTTGCCGATCTCCGGCGCCTTCGCAGCCAATGGCAAGTACGCCTCGCTCGGCGCCGCCTTCGCCGCGCAGGAGGCCGGCAAGATCCTCGGTCGCGCCGTTACGGTCGCGGACATCGACACCGAGGGCAAGCCGGCCCCGGCCGCCCGCAAAATGCAGGAGGCGATGGCGCAGGGTACGCGCCTCTTCGCCGGCGGCATCCTCTCCTCCGAGGCCTTGGTGATGGGCAAAGAGGCATCAAAGTCCGACGGCGTCTTCATCACCACGGCCGGCGCTGACGAAATCACCGGATCGGACTGCAATCGCGGCACCTTCCGCTGGACGGTGCCGACCTTCGGCGCCATTGCGCAGACCGTGCGGCCACTCATCGCGCAGATGCCACAGGCCAAGCGATGGTACACGATCACCCCGCAATACGTGTTCGGCGAAGGCCTCCTCAGCGCTGCTAAAGCGGTCTTCCAAGAGAAGGGGATCGAGCACGTCGGCAACAGCTACCACTCGCTGGCCGAGAAGGAGTTCAGTGGCTATCTCACCAACGCCATCGCGGCCAAGCCCGATGTGTTGCTGCTCCTCAACTTCGGCTCGCAGTCCTCGGACGCACTGCGCCAAGCTGTCAGCTTCGGCCTGAAGAAGCGGATGACGATCGTGCTCGCCTGGGCTTCGGGCCTGGAACAGTTCGAAGCCCTGGGCGCCGACATCTGCGAGGGCGTCTACTTCGGCGCGCAGTACTGGCATGGCATCGACTCACCCCTGAACAAGGCCCTGGTGGCCAAGGTCCGCGAGACCGCCAAGATGACGCCGAACTACTCCTTTGCCGGCTCGTACCAGATCACCAAGCTGCTCCTCGATGCGGCCACGAAGGCCGGCAGCGCCGACAGCTCCGCCGTGATCAAGGCGCTTGAAGGGATGCACTACTCTGGCCTCACCGGCGAGGAGGAGATCCGCGCCGCCGACCATCAGGTCATCAAGGATTACTACCTGCTCAAGGGCAAGGCGAAGTCTGCCATGAAGGACAAGGACGATTTCGCCGAGGTCATCCAGTCCGGCAAGTCGTTCCTCACGCCCGAGGCCGCCGGCTGCAAGATGACGTAACGGCTGAACGTCAATCACGCCTGCCTTCGCGGTGAGAGTGGCCCACGTGCAATGCGGGTCAGTGCGACCTCTCCGGATAGCGCGTGGCCTTCAATCGATCCTCCGACGCGGGCCACCCTTTGCTCGCGAGGGGAGAAGAAGCCGCGTCTTGCGAAGCGAACGATACCTTGGCTGAACGGGAAACCTCGTGACCTACCTGTTCCAGATCCTGAACGGCCTTGGGCTCGGGATGCTCTACTTCCTCCTTGCGGTGGGCCTGAGCATCATCTTCGGACTTCTGCAATTCGTGAACTTCGCCCATGGAGCGTTCTACCTTCTCGGCGCCTACCTCGCCTACGAAGGCGTCGAACGTGGGCTGAGCTTCTGGGTAGCAATGCCACTCGCCGCTCTCGTCGTGGCTATCCTAGCGGGCATCATCGAGCGGCTGCTCCTGCGTCGCGTCTACAAACTGCCCCACACCTTCCACATCCTTGTCACCGTCGGGCTCGCCCTTGTGGTGCAAGAGCTGGTCATCATCATCTGGGGGCCCATCGGCGGGAATGTTCCCCCACCGGATACCCTCAGCGGAGTGATGATCCTCGGTGACTTCGTCTACCCAGAGTATCGCCTCTTCGTGATCGGCTTCACGGCGATCCTGGCAGCAGGCCTATGGTGGCTCCTCGATCGGACGCGCCTTGGCGCCATCGTACGGGCCGGGTCGGAATCTCCGTCGAACATGGCGCTGCTCGGCTACGATACCCTGCGCATCAACACTGCCGTCTTCGCGCTCGGCGCCGGGCTGGCTGGCCTGGCCGGAGCGCTCGCCGCCCCCATCCGCGGCGTCGAGCCCTTCATGGGAGTCGAAGCCCTCGGCATCGCCTTCGTCGTGGTGGTGATCGGCGGCATGGGCAGCTACGTCGGGGCGCTCGCGGCCGGCATCCTCGTCGGCGTCGCCCAGAGCCTAATGGCCACCCTGTGGCCCGAGGGCGCACGCCTGGTCATCTATCTCGGCATGGCCGGCATCATCATGGCGATGCCGCGCGGCCTGTTCGGCCGAGCCTAAGGGGAAGAGGCGATGATTCCTTTCCTCGACCGACCCCTGGTGCAGTTCGGCCTCGCGGTCGCTGCCGTCCTGATCCTGCCTCTCGCTATGCGTTCCGGTACGCTCGCCAGCGAGATTCTGATCTACGGATTGGCGGTAGCCGCCTGCAACCTGCTGCTGGGCTATACCGGCCTCCTGTCTTTCGGCCAGGGCATCTTCTTCGGCCTCGGCAGCTATGTCGCGGGGCTAGGCCTTGTCCGGGCCGGCCTGCCGGTCCCTGTCATGCTTCTGCTGGCGCTGGTCCTGGGAGCTCTGGTGGCGGCCGCCGTGGGCTGGGTCTCGATCCGGCGCCAGGGCGTCTACTTCGTGATGCTGACGCTGGCCTTCTCGCAGATGTTCTACTTCCTGGCCTACACCTTCAGCGGCGTCACCGGCGGCGACAATGGCCTGCTCGACATCCCGCGCCCGCGCTTCGCCAGCACGGTGCTGGCCGATACATGGACCTACTACACCTTCGTGGCCGTGCTCTTCCTCACGCTTTTCGCTGCCCTGCAGCGGGTCGCGCTCTCGACCTTCGGGCGCACCCTGCTGGCCATCCGCGACAATGAGGGCCGGGCCGGGGCGATTGGCTACCCGGTGCGCGCCTTCAAGGTCGCGGCCTTCGCGATCTCCGGCGCGGTCACCGCCTTCGCGGGTGCGCTCCACGCCATGCTGATCGGCGTCGCGCCCCTCTCGAACATCGACTATCACACCAGCGAGACCCTGCTGATCATGACGATCATCGGCGGCAGCGCGAACCTATTCGCCTCGCTCCTCGGGGCCGGCGCCTACCTGCTCGCCGCGGACGCCCTGTCGGCGATATGGTCGCGCTGGCTCCTGCTTCTTGGGCTCCTCCTCATCATCATCACGCTGTTCCTGCAACGGGGCCTCTGGGGCCTGATCGAGCGCGCCGTCGCCCTAGTGACCCGGGCGCCGCCGCCCGACGACCCCACGCCCGACCGGCCGGTGGTAGCGAACCTCGAAGTTGCCCCTGTGGGGGCGGTTGGTCCCGCGGTCGAGACCGGCCGCGCACCGGAGGTCGCTCGATGAGCGTGCCGATCCTCGCCACCGACGAACTCGGCGTCCGCTACGGCAGCTTCGTCGCCCTGCAGGACGTAACCCTGCGCATCGCCGAGAACAGCGTCCACTCGATCATCGGCCCGAACGGCGCTGGCAAAACCACCCTGTTCCACGCGCTGACCGGGCGGATCACGCCCTCGGCCGGGCGCATCACCCTAGCCGGCCGGGACATCACCCGCACCGCCGACCACGAGCGCGTGCGCCTCGGCCTCGCCCGCTCCTTCCAGGTCACCAGCCTCTTCCCGACGCTCAGTGTTCGTGAAAACTTGCGGCTGGCCGCGCAGGGTAAGACGCCCTGGCAGGCACTGGCCCCATGGCGCCGAGCCGAGGCGAACCGACCGGCGCTGGCCATGGCCGAGGCGATGCTGGAACGACTCGACCTTACCAGGGTAGCCCTGCGCGCTGCCGGCGAACTCTCGCACGGCCAGCAGCGGCGCCTCGAAGTCGGAATGGCCATGGCGGCGGCCCCGAAGGTCATCCTCCTCGACGAGCCGACCTCCGGCATGGGCATCGAAGACATAGGCGCGATGACGGCGCTGATCCGCGACCTCGGGCGCGACCACACCGTCCTGTTCATCGAGCACAACATGGGCATCGTCATGAACATCTCCGATACCGTGACGGTGATGCGTGCCGGCCGCGTGCTCGTGGAGGGGTCGCCGGCCCGAGTCCGCGACGACCCGGAGGTGCGCCGGGCCTATCTCGGCAACATGATCACCGGCGACCTGACGCCGGCCGAGGCGCACGCCTCGTGAGCGGCCCGGTCGCCCTCAGCCTGGACGGGGTCCAGGGCTTCTACGGCAAAAGCCACATCCTCCAGGGCGTCAGTCTGGAGGTTCGCGACGGCGAAATCGTCTGCCTGCTCGGGCGCAACGGGGCTGGCAAGACATCGACGCTGAAAGCAATCAGCGGCCTCCTCCCGCCGCGCGGCGGCCGGGTGCGATTCCGCGGCAACGACGTAGCGGGCTGGCCCGCTCACCGCATCGCTCGGGCCGGCCTTACCCTCGTGCCGGAGGATCGCGGTATCTTCAGCCTCCTCAGCGTCGAGGAGAACCTAGCCATCGCCGTGCGCAAGGGGTCGCCCTGGGGCATGCGGGAGATCTTCACGATGTTCCCGCGCCTGGAGGAACGCCGCCGCAACGGGGGCGCGCAGCTCTCGGGAGGCGAGCAGCAGATGCTGTCGATTGCCCGCGCCCTCCTCACCGGGCCTAAGCTCCTTATGCTCGACGAACCGGTGGAGGGTCTCGCGCCCGTCATCGTCGAAGAGATCGTCGCCCAAATCCGGGTCATACGCGACGCCGGGGTCCCGATCCTGCTGGTGGAGCAGAACCTCGCGGTCTGCACGAGCCTCGCCGACCGTCACTACATCCTCGAACTCGGCCGCGTCGCCTACGCGGCCGGCAATGCCGACTTCGTCGCCGACGAGGCGGCGCGCGACCGCTTCCTCGGCGTGAAGGCGGCGTGAGCCGAACGGAGTCCGGGGTACCGATGTCGAATCTCACCATCAACGCCGAGCGCCTCTGGGACAGCCTGACCGAGACCGCTGCCATCGGCGCCACTCCGGACGGGGGCATCGCCCGCCTGACGCTGAGCGATGAGGACCGCCGGGTGCGCGACTGGCTGCGGACCCAGGTCGAGGCCTTGGGCTGTACCCTCACGGTGGATGCGGTCGGCAACATGTTCGCGCTGCGCCCTGGCCGGAATCCGGACCTGAAGCCGATCGCGCTGGGGAGCCACCTTGATACTCAGCCCACTGGCGGAAAGTTCGACGGGGTGCTCGGCGTGCTGGCCGGGCTCGAAGTGCTGCGCACCCTCGACGGGGCCGGCTACGTCACCGAGGCGCCACTCCTGCTGGTGAACTGGACCAACGAGGAAGGCGCACGCTTCTCTCCCGCCATGCTGGGCTCCGGCGTCTATGCGGGCATCTATGCTGTCGACTGGGCCGAGGCGCGCCAGGACAGCGCCGGCACCTGCTTCGGCGCGGCCCTCGACGCCATCGGCTATCGCGGCGCCGCAGCGCCCGGCTCGGTGCCGTTCGGGGCGATGTTCGAGCTGCACATCGAGCAGGGACCGATCCTGGAAGCGGAAGGCGCCACCATCGGTGTGGTGCATGGCGTGCAGGGCATGCGCTGGTACGAGGTTACCCTGGAGGGCCAGTCCGCCCATACAGGCTCGACCCCCATGCCGTTGCGGCGCAACGCCCTGATCGGCGGCGCCCGCCTAGTAGAGGCTGTGGATGCAACAGCCCGGGCGCACGCCCCCGACGCGGTCGGCACCGTCGGCCACCTCACGGTGACGCCGAACTCCAACAACGTCATCCCGGGCCACGTCTTCCTCACGGTGGACCTGCGCCACCCGCAGGACGCGGTGCTCGACATCATGGAGGCGGCCCTGGAGGCGGCCGTAGCGCGCATCGGCGCCGAGCTCGGTCTCGAGACTCGCTTGAAGTCCATTGCGCGAACCGCCCCCGTGGCCTTTGATCCCGGCTGCATCGCCTCAGTTCGGCGCGCGGCCGAAAAGGGCGGCCACGCCACCCGCGACATGGTCTCTGGGGCGGGGCACGATGCCGCCCACGTCGCCGGCCTGGTGCCCACCACCATGGTGTTCGTGCCGAGCGCCGGTGGTCTCAGCCACAACCCAGCCGAATCCACCGCTCCGTCCGAATGCGCCGCCGGCGCGCAGGTCCTGCTCGACACGGTGCTCGACTACGACGCCCGCCAGTCCCCCGCAGCTTGATCCCGAACCCCAGCAAGGCTTCGAAGCGCATGCGTATCGTCACCGCCCGGGTGAACCACGAAACCAACACCTTCTCGCCCTTGGCGACCCCGCTGGCCGCTTTCAACCCGCTCTGGGGTGAGGCGGCCCTGGTGGCGGGGCGCGACAGCACCACGGCGCTCGGCGCCTTCATACGCTTCGCGGAAGTGCGTGGCGCCACCGTTGCGGTGCCGATCTTGGCTCATGCCAACCCGAGCGGCCCGGTTGCAGACGCGGCCTTCGAGGCACTTAGCGCGGCGATCCTCGACGCAATTCGCCAAGGCTGCGACGCCATCCTCCTTGATCTGCACGGGGCGATGGTGACGGAGAGCCACGACGACGGCGAGGGCGAGCTCCTGTCCCGCATCCGCGCCCTGGCGCCCGGCGTGCCGCTCGGCGTCGCCCTCGACCTCCACGGAAACGTCACCGACCGGATGGTGGCGAACTGCGACGCGATCGCCGGCTTCAAGACCTACCCACACGTGGACATGGCCGAGACGGGCACCCTCGTCGCCGGCATCGTCGGGCGCATGCTCGACGAGGGCCTCGCGCCGCGCCGGGCCTGGGTCCATCCGCCGATGCTCGCCCACACCCTGCGCATGGACACTCGCGTGCCCGGCCCGATGTATTCGGCTGTCGCCGCCGCCCGGGCGGCGGAGTCCCGCCCGGGCGTCCTCGCCGCGACGATCTTCGGCGGCTTCTGCCTGGCCGACCTCTACGAGGCCGGCGTCTCCGTCACGGTCACGGCGGAGACGCAAGGGGCCGCTGATGCGGCGGCCCGCGACCTCGCGGCCGAGCTCTGGGGCGCCCGCAAGGACTTCGTTTACGTGGAGGTGCCGCTAGCCGAGTCCATCGCGGCAGCAAAGGCCGCGCTGTCTGGGCCGGGCGACGGACCGGTGCTCCTCCTCGACCACGGCGACAACTGCATGTCGGGCGGCACCTGCGACGTAATGGACGTCCTCGCCGCTGCCCTAGCAGCCGGGATGGACGGCATCCTCGCCGGCCCAATCTGCGATCCGGAGGCCGTCGCGACCATGCACGCGGCGGGCGTCGGCGCCCGGATCGAACTAGGCCTCGGGAACCGCGTGGCCTTGCCGGGCTTGGAACGCCAGCCCTCCCTCCACCTCGCCGGGACGGTGACGGCCCTGGGCGACGGCGAGTATGTCATCACCGGCCCAACCTATACCGGCCAGCGCTGCCGCATGGGGCGGGCGGCGGTACTGGATACAGGTGCGGCCCGCATCCTCGTCACGGAAGAGCCACACGAGCCCTGGGACCTCGGCGTCTTTACCGCCTCCGGCCTTGACCCGGCAGCAACCCGGGTGCTGATCCTGAAGTCGCGGATGTATTGCCGGCCGGTCTTTGAGCCCATCGCCCGGGCGGTGGTGGAATGTGCGAGCCGGGGCGTGACCAGCTCCGACTATGGGCTGTTCCCGTTCGCCAAACTCGCCCGCCCGATCTTCCCCCTCGATGCCGACGTGGCCTGGACGCCGCGATGAGCTGGTCCAACCGATGAGCAGGTCGGCGGTGGAAGGCCCGCCTGCGCCGATGCGGCGGATCAAGTTGTCGGACCAGATCGCGGAGGATCTCTGCAACCGGATCGCCCGCGAGCGTCTGGCGCCCGGCGACCGTCTGCCGAACGAGCGCGCCCTGATGCAGCATTACGGCTGCGCCAAGGGCACGATCCGCGAGGCCCTGAAGGCCCTGGAGGTCCAGGGGCTGGTGACGATGCAGTCCGGCCCCAACGGCGGCCCGGAGATCCGCCCCATCTCTGTGGATGCCGCCGCGCAGCAGCTGCGCCGGTTCCTCCACTTCCAGGAACTCGACTTCGCTCAGGTCTATGCTCTGCGACGCAGCCTGGAGGTGACGCTCGGCGTCAGCGTAGTCGGCCGCCTCAGCGAGACGGAGTTCCGTCGCCTTGAGGAGAACATCGCAGCCGGTGAGGCTGCCAATGCCGGCGATGGCCGTGGCCTCGACCGGGTGGTCGAGGTCGATTTCCACGATATCCTGTGCGACGCCAGCGACAATCCGCTCCTCGCCTTCATGTGCCGGTTCCTAAACAGCCTGCTTCGTGACCTGGTGGAGTTCCGCAGCGACAGCCTCAACGAGCACGAGGCGTTCGGAGCCCATAACCTCGCCAGTCACCGCGCCCTTGTGACGGCCTTCCGCGCCGAGGACGCCGAGGCTGTTCGCCGTGAGATGCACGACCATATGTGCTGCGCCGAGCACTTCATGCAGCGGCTCGATGCCAAGTTCCGCAAGGACCTTTTAAGCTTACGACCGAGGCCGGGACCTATTGTCGATTAAGCCGGTAAAAAAGTGCTGGCGAGAAGCTGGTTGCCGATGACGTTGGGATATCGCGGTAGGTATCAAGAATCCTGACGGGAGAGAGGCGTGAGAGGTCAGGCGGCATCGACCGTTTTCCATCACGAAGCCTGTAGTACCCTGTAAACCTGCATCCACGAGCACCCGAGCGTGCGAGCGATGGCGGCCGGCCCGACGCCATCAGCGTGCAGCGCCCAGATGCGGTCCCGGTCGAGCCGCCGCTTGCCACCTACGTAAATGCCAGCAGCTTTGACCCGCTCAATGCCTTCACGCTGCCGCTCCTTGATGAAGCGGCGCTCCATCTGAGCCACCATGCCGAGCACCGTCAGCATGACGTGACCCATAGGTCCCTGCGTCGAGACGTGTGGGTCGAGCACGGTGACGAAGGCACCACGCTGTTCGACTTCGTAAATTATGTTGAGCACGTCGCGGGTGTCACGGCCGAGCCGATCGAGGCGAGCCACAAGGAGTTCATCGCCGGCCCGCATGAACTCGATCACCGTTGCCAGTTCGGTACGGCCCTCGCGCGAGCCGCCCTACACCTTCTCGGAACGAATGAGCGAGCAACCCTCTGCCTTCAGACGAACGAGTTGAGCATCAAGATCCTGATCGAGGGTGCTGACGCGAGCGTAACCGATACGGGCCATGGGGTGTCACCTCAAGCTTTAGGCCGCGCCGGGTTACGTCACGCTGGGGTATACCCCAATGTGCTGTCGCCAACTCAATTCGGCTTTGCGCCATGAGCAGACATCAACCCACCGCCCGGCAGCGGACATTGAAGTCCAAGTAACGGTCCGTACGGTGTCGACCCCTTGCCGACCCTCGGAAGTCCGCTTCCAGGCTGTTGAAACAGAGGCCAACGACGGGGTCGGGTGGATTCCTGCTTGTCTGCTTTCAGCCGGAAAATATGAAAAGCTGACGCTTTCTCGAAGATTGACGGGATGCAAAAAAATCAGCGAACGTTGGCGCTCAAGCTCGACATCAAGTTTCTGATCGGAATTGACGATGCCGCATCCACTCAGGCCGCATGCTGCGTTGATCTCCTGTTCTCCGGCGCAATGATCCGCTTTAAAGACCAAAGTTCTGCTTAAGTAAACCCTAGATTTTATAATGCTAACTCATAGCGGATAACTTAAGAGCACCTAGCAGAAAGCCGAGTTTCGGCTCGATCCGGACGAGGCGGAGAACCCGATTGCTTACCCCAGGACGCTTGAGCGCTGAGATGGGCCCCTCGCTCTAGGGAAGGGTGACGAGGTCTGCGAGAGGGATCGCCGGGCTCACCTTGAACTCTTCAAGCGTCCCGATGATGCCCGGCCAGTGTTCGGGCGACCGCGACCAGCCGGGCGCGATCCTCGGGCGTATCCAGCGCATGCCAGAGCCTCAGGAGTTCCCCGACACCCCCGAGGTGGGCGGGGGGCGGGTCTTCGCCCTGCAATGCCTTCACCGAACAATCGAGGCTGCCGGCGATCCTCAAGAGGAGGTCGTGATGGGTAGGCATGTCTGCGCGGTCCTTGCGATGGAAAGCCGGCGAGTTCGCTTTAGGCGGCTGGGTCTACCAGCCGGTCGAGGTCGAGCAGGCGCACACCGCCCGGCACGATCGGCAGCGATCTCTTGCGGTCGAGCCGCGTCAGCAGCCGGCTGACCGTCTTGATGGTGAGGCCGGGATGGTCGGCGATGTCTTTCGACCCATCGGCAGCGAGAGGGTCACGGAGGTTCGCGCGATGCGGGCGTAGCGCCCGCGCAGGCCGAGAAGGCAGATCGCGACCTCCTCCTCCGCGGTACGACGGCTGAGCAGGTCATGTGGTCGTGGCCGAGACCAAGCTCGCAGCCGGGCCGCTCATGCAGCTTGGCCATGAGCGGGCACGGCATTCGACCGTCCGACGAGGTCTCGTACTTCATGCCGTGAACCACATGAACGCTCCGGTCGAATAGAGGGTATCGGTCAGATCTCGACTTGGAATGCCGCCAGCGGCGCCTCGATGGTGAAGGTGAACCCCGTCGAAGGGTACGAGAGTTCGACGACGCCACCGACCTGACCAGCGAGCCCCCGCTCGATCAGACGGCTGCCGAACCCCTTGCGCGTGTGTGGGATGACCGGCGGACCTCCCGTCTCCACCCACGTCAAGCGAAGCCTCGGCTCGCCGACTGTCCCGCGCACCTGCCAGCCCAGGATCACGCGCCCGCCGACATTGGAGAGCGCGCCGTACTTCACGGCGTTCGTAGACAGTTCGTGCAACATCAACGACAGCGACAGCGCGACCTTAGCGCCGATCCGCACCTGGGGGCCCGAGATGTCGAAACGCTCCGCCGCGTCGATATGCATGTCGAGCGCGCGCCTCACCACGTCGAGGATGGGACCGCTCCCCATGCCCCCGTCGAGGAGAAGGTCATGGGATTGGCCCAGCGCGGCGAGACGCCCGGCGAGGATGTCGCTCGCGACCTTCACGTCGTCGGTAGAGCGCATGGTCTGGGTGGCGATGGCCTGGACCATCGCGAGCAGGTTCTTGAAGCGGTGGCCGACCTCGCGCGTCCGAAGCTGCTGCTGCTCCTCCGCCGCGATCCGTGCCAGTTCCGCGCGCGCCCGCTCCGCTGCGGCTTGCGCGAAGACGATGTCCCGTTCCCTCCATTCACGCGGGCCGGCGTCGTGGAGGCACAGGACACCGACGAGGCGCCCCTCGGCTATCGCGGGCACGTCGAGGAGCGAGGCGATGCCGTGAAGACCGAGTTCCGTCGCTTTCGATGCCGTTCGGGGGTCCGTGCGGACGTCAGGGATGACCACAGCCTGGCCGCGGCGCAGATCGTCGGCGTAGGCGCCGTAACATGCGAAGGGATAACGCCCTACGACGCTACGCTGACCGGGGCGTGTCCAATCCCGCTCAAAGGTGATGATCCTTTCAGACGGGTCGATGGTCCCGTAAGCTGCCCGCGACAGGTCGAGGGCGAGCCCAGCCATCTCGGCGACTCGGGCACCGATCTCCAAGGGATCGGCGATGCCCAGCAGGCGTTCGCCCAGGGCCGTGAGCTCGACCTGACGCGCCGTATCCCGCGTCGCCTCCGTCTGGTCCCGGGATACGGCCAACAGCCGGTCCGGCCGACCGTCCGAACCGGCGATGGGGGTAACCATCACGTGCCAATACCGGGATACGCCGCGCTTAGTGTCCGTCCAACCCTCGAAGCGAGCGGGGGTCCCCGTCCTCGCCGTCGACACCGCCCGACGGGCCTTGGCTGCATCGGATCCTTTCCATGACCGATGCCACGGGGACCCGGCGACGGCGTCGAAGTCGTCGATCCCCATGAGGCTCATGCCTGGATCGTTCATGAAGACCAGGTTGCCATGGAGGTCGAGCACCACGATGCAATCGGGCGATGCGGTCAGGACGCCCTGGATGAACGCCTCGCTCGACCGGAGCCTAGACGTGGCCTCCTTCTCCGCAAGCGAGGCGCGACGTGCCTCGAACAGGCTCATGACCTGTTCGCCCAAGGCACCCAGAATCTCGGCCTGCAACGGCGTGAGGCCGGTCTCACGGGGCTCGCGATCGATGACGCAGAGCGTGCCGAGCCCATGGCCGGAAGCGGTACGCAGGGGTGCTGCCGCATAGAAGCGCATCGCCAAGGGGCCCGTGACGGCGGGGTTCGCCATCGTGCGCGCGTCGCGGGTCAAGTCGGGAATGACGAACAGGGTCGGCTCGGGCAAAGCATGGACGCAGATCGACCGGTCCAGCGGCGTCTCAACCTCGTCGAAGCCGACCCGCGCCTTGAACCACTGCCGTTCGGAGGTGACGAGGGTGATCATGCCGACCGGCGTGCCGCATAGCTTGGTCGCAAGGCGCACGATGCCGTCGAACGCCTCCTCGCCGGGCGTATCGAGAATGCCGTAGCGGAACAATGTGGCGAGGCGCTCGGTATCTGAGGCGCTGTTCCGTCCCGTTGCGTTTCCCGCGCCATCAAGCCTTGCGTCCCGGCTCGGGCTTTGTTCGGCTCCCTGGCTTATCATGACCGGAATGCCGAGGCTTGAAGCGCCGCCAGCCGCATGAGATCGCGAAGCTCGACCCCCTCGCATTGCCCCCACTCCAGCAGGTCATGCGCGCGCGACAGCGCGATCAGCCAATTCTCGGCGGCGGTGTCATCGGGCATGTCCAGGAACATCGGCATGCACCCCCTCAGTTCCGCCGGTGTGCTGCCGCATACGATCCATCGGCCTCGAAGGCACGTGGTATAGAAGCATCGACCCGCTCCAAGATCGGACCCAGCCATCCGTTTCGCAACTGGAGGCTCTCAAAAATACGCTCTTCACCCAATACGGAATTCAGTGACGAACCATAACTCGGCCGTGCGATTTTTACAAACAACCATCCATTCGCCAAATATAATGCGTTGAAATCATTCTTTTTTGAGTTATTGTCTTTAAAACCCTATAAATGATTGATTATCGGGCAGGACAATCTCATGTGACGTGCACGTGTGGTGCCGTACCTCGGTCAAAGATTGTCAATGATGAGGGAAAAACCCTCACACGTGGGTTTTTCCTAGTTCGTTGAGGAATTATTCACGATTGCGTGGAACGCGATCCGTGCAAGGTTCTGTCACCGGCCAAGCATAGACCGGCCGAGCGCTTCGATCCCCCGGTTTTGCCGAGGTCCCTGCGATGACGAGCAATATTACGACATCGCCCGGTCATCCGGAGCGGTCGCACCACATTCTCCCTGGACCGCATAAAGGATCTGCGTCCTACTCTTCATCGCGGATCGCGATCGTCATTGTGCCTCCGCCTCACCGGCTCCCCCCTCCAGCGTCCTAGCCCTCGGCTGGGATCCGGCCGCCCCATACGCGGGGGCCTCTCCGCGAATACCCCCATCCACGATCCCCGGGGCGCCCGTCGAGGTGCGTCCTGCCGCAGCCTCATGTCTTCAGGAGACGGCCATGTCTGTCACGTTCACGGTCGACACCAACGACCTTCGTCAGATCCTCGCCCAGATCCGCATCGCCGAGGAATACGCGGCCCCGGGGAATACTCGCACCCTCCAGGAGATCATCGGTCCGGACGCCGCGCTGCTTCCGATGGGTCTTCGGGCGGTCGACGGAAGCAACAACAACCTCCTGCCGGGTCAGAGCCTGCTCGGAGCGGCCGACCAGCCGTTTCCACGCCTGCTGCCCGCCCAATACACCACGGGTACGGGCTCGTTCGACACGAATGGTCCGGCACCCGGCGGGTTGGTGATCAACAACGAATACAGCGCGACCGGCACCGTCGTCGACACCAGCATCCGGACGGCGAGCAACCTCATCGTTGACATGAGCCCGCACAACCCGGCCGCCGTCGCCGCCTGGTTCGCGAACCCCATCGCGCAGGCGGCCTACGCCGATGCGCACGGTGGGGATTCACCGCCTCAAGGCTACATCCCGACCGCCACCGATATCGCCTTCATCCCGAACCAGTCGCCCGACATCGGCTTGTCCCCGCCCTTCAATGGCTGGATGACCTTGTTCGGGCAGTTCTTCGACCACGGCCTGGACCTTGCCACCAAGGGCGGCAACGGCTCGGTGATCGTTCCGCTGATGCCGGACGACCCGCTGATCGCGGGTGCCGACGGGGTGCTCGGGAACGCCGACGACCTTCCGGCGTCGCAGCAATTCATGGTCCTGACCCGTGCCACGCCCGTTGCGGGGCCGGGCGCCGACGGCGTGCTCGGCACGGCGGACGACATCGTAACCGCGAGGAACACCACCACGCCCTGGATCGACCAGAACCAGACCTACACCTCGCATCCCTCGCATCAGGTCTTCCTTCGCGAGTACACCCGCGCCGACATCACCCCGGGGGACAATATCGACAACCCGGTCACCATCGCGACCGGGAACCTGCTGAACGGCGGCGCGGACGGAAGGGCCATCGCCAACTGGGCGGAGGTCAAGGCCCAGGCCAAGGCCATGCTCGGCATCGAGCTCGTCGACACGGACATCCACAACGTGCCCGTCCTGATGACCGACCCCTACGGCAAATTCATCCCGGGCGCCCACGGCTACGCGCAGATGCTGATGCAGCCCGATGCGACCCATCCCACCACGTGGTTCAAGGAGGGAACGGCGGAGGGCATCCGCACGACCGGCGCCGTGATGACGGGGCACGCCTTCCTCGACGACATCGCCCATACCGCGGACCCCATCGTTCAAGGGCGGGCGGTGGCGGCCGACGCGGACGCGCTCACCGGCAATGCGGTCGATTTCAATCCTCAGACCGGGGCGAACCTCGCCTACGACAACGAGCTTCTCGACCGGCACTTCATCACCGGCGACGGGCGCGGCAACGAGAACATCGGGCTCACCGCGGTCCACACCATCTTCCACTCGGAGCACAATCGCCTCGTCGAGGCCAACAAGCAGACCATCCTCGCCTCGGGTGACCGCGCCTTCATCAACGAGTGGCTGAGGGTCGACCTGGGTCCGAACGACGCCATCCCCACCACGCCGGAGGGCGTGGCCGCCTTGCAATGGGACGGCGAGCGCCTGTTCCAGGCCGCCAAGTTCGTCACCGAGATGCAGTACCAGCACCTCGTGTTCGAGGAGTTCGCACGGACGGTCCAGCCCAACGTCGATCCCTTCGTGTTCACGAACAGCGCCGACATCGATCCGGCCATCACGGCCGAATTCGCGCATGTCGTCTACCGGTTCGGGCATTCGATGCTGACGGACACCATCGACCGCGTCGGGTTCGACATGCAGCCGGTCGACGCCGACACGACCGTGGCCGGCACCCAGGAACTCGGCCTCATCGAGGCGTTCCTGAACCCGCTCGCCTTCACAGCCAGCGGCGTCGACACCGAGGCCGCCGCCGGCGCCATCATCCGCGGCATGACACGGCAGATCGGCAACGAAATCGACGAGTTCATCGTCGATGCCCTGCGCAACAACCTGCTGGGGCTCCCCCTCGACCTGGCGACGCTCAACATCGCGCGGTCCCGGGAACAGGGCGTGCCGACCCTCAACGAGGCCCGCGCCGAGTTCTACGCGATGACGGCGGACGCCAAGCTCAAGCCCTACACGAGCTGGATCGACTTCGCGCAGAACATCAAGAACCCGGTTTCGGTGATCAACTTCATCGCGGCCTACGGCGACCACGACCTCATCACCCAGGAGACGACCCTCGCCGGCAAGCGCGCCGCGGCGACTGCGTTGGTGTTCGGCGTGAACGTGGACGTGCCGGACGATCCCTCGACCGCGGCGAACGAGGCGCACACGATCTCGGCCCCGACCGACAGGCTCGACTTCCTCAACGGCACGGGCGCCTGGACCGCCGCCAACTCCGGCCTGAACGACGTCGACTTCTGGATCGGCGGTCTCGCCGAGGAGAAGATGGAATTCGGCGGGATGCTCGGCAATACCTTCAACTTCGTCTTCGAGACGCAGATGGAGAACCTGCAGAACGGCGACCGCTTCTACTATCTCAGCCGTACGCAGGGCATGAACCTGCTCAACGAGCTGGAGGCCAACACCTTCTCGGCCCTCGTCCAGCGTAACACCGACCTTGGCGACGAGGGATCCTCGCACCTCAACGGGTCCTTGTTCGGGCGTGCCGACCACGTACTGGAGCTCAACCAGGTCAAGCAGGTCGGCGACGATCCGACCCAGGACGACCTGCTGCTCCAGATCCTCGACCCGAAGGTGGTTCGTCTCGACCCGGGTGCCGACGTTGACGGAGACGGGCATGCCGACGGCGGCATGCTCAAGTTCAGCGGCGGCGAGCACGTGGTGCTGGGCGGCACGGAAGGCAACGACATCCTCATCGGCGACAAGGGCATTGACACCCTCTGGGGCGACGGCGGCGACGACTACCTCAACGGCGGCATGGAGTCCGACCAGATCTTCGGCGGCGATGGTGACGACGTCATCGAGGACCCCTTCGGCGACGAATTCATCCGCGGAGGCGAGGGCAACGACGCCATCTCAAGCGGACCGGGCCTCGACATCCTGTTCGGCGGTGGCGGCAAGGACTTCATCACCCACTCCACGGATCCGGTCGAGGTCTTCGCGGGGCGCGGCGACGACTTCGTCCTGGGTGGCAGCGCCGCCGATAACCTCATGGGCAACGAGGGGAACGACTGGATCGAGGGCGGCGAGGGCTTCGATGGCCTGTCGGGCGAGAACTCGCAGCTATTCTTCAACAGCATCATCATCGGCCACGACGTCCTCAACGGACAGGGCAACGATACCGACTACGATGGCGAGTCCGGCGACGACATCATGGTTCAGGGACCGGGCATCCAGCGCAACAACGGCATGCTGGGCTTCGACTGGGTGATCCAGAAGGGCGACCCGAACGACGGCGTCATCGATCTGGGCATCTCGCGCTTCGTCAACCAGCAGGCCCTGACGCTTCGCGACCGCAACGACGCCGTCGAGGCCGCTTCGGGCTGGAAGCATGACGACACCCTCATCGGCACCGAGAAGCCAACCGGTGCGGTCGGCGATCCGGCGGGAGGCATCGTCGGTGGCCCGGCGACCGACAGCATGCTGCTGTCGCAGAACGTCGCCCTGATCGACGGCTTGGAAGCCCTGCTCAAGCTGACACCCGGGGCTGTGCGCGGACAGACCGTGGGCGTCGACGCCACGCCTTTCGCCGACCTGGCTCCCGACATCACGGTCTTCGACCCCCAGAACGGTGGCGACATCCTCCTCGGCGGCGCCGGCAGCGACACCTTCAACGGCAAGGCCGGCAACGACATCATCGACGGCGACCGTTGGCTCAACGTCAGGATCAGCATCCGTGACGCCGCCGGCACGGAGATCGCGACCGCCGACAGCCTGGCGGGTCAGATGTACAAGACCCCCGCCGGCCTCGCCGCACATGATCCCGAGGACCTGTATCTCGACGGGATGCTCCTGCAGACCGCGCTGATGTCCCGGGCCGTCAACCCAGGGCAGCTTAACATCGTGCGCGAACTCGTCGATGCCGGCGCTGGAGCCGACGTCGACACGGCGATCTTCTCCGACGTGCGTGCCAACTACACGGTGACCAATCTCGGCGACGGCAGCTTCCAGGTCAGCCACACCGGGTTCGCGGTGACCCCGACCCTGAAGCTCTCCGACGGCATCGATACGTTGCACAACATCGAGCGGGCCCAGTTCGCCGACCAGAGCGTCTTCCTCACCAACGTGCCGGCCACCGGGGCACCGACCATTGACGACACCTCTCCGACGGAGCTAGCGGCGCTTCGGGCGAACGTCGCCGGCATCGCCGACCTCAACGGACTGCCGACCACCTTTGCCTTCCAGTGGCAGTCCCTCGGTGCGGACGGGGTCACCTGGACGAACATCGCCGGGGCGACGGGACAGAACTTCACGCCGCAGCAGGCGCAGGTCGGCTTCCAGGTCCGGGTCGCTGTGAGCTTCACCGACCAGGGTGGCTACTCCGAGCGCGTGGTCTCGGCGCCGACCGACGTGGTGGGCGACAACATCGTCGATAACGGCCTCGGGAACACGATCAACGGCACGGCTGGCGCCGACCGCATCCTGGGCAACGGCGGCAACGACATCGTCAATGCCGGGGCGGGCGACGACTTCGTCGATGGCGGCGCTGGCAACGACGTCATCAACGGCGCGGCCGGCAACGACGCACTCCAGGGCGGGACGGGCAACGACGTCGTCAATGCCGGGGCCGGCGACGATGTCGTCACCTGGAACGGCGGCGTCGCGCTCGGTCCCATCACCCTCGTCGCATCCGATGGGCGGGACGTCGTCAACGGGGGCACCGAGGGACCGGTCGGCGACACCTTCGTCGCCAACGGGACGCTGGGCGCCGCCGAGACGTTCCGGGTCTACACGACGGCCGCCTGGGGCCAGGTCGCCGGCAACAACGTCGCGACCCTCAGCGCCGGTACCGAGATCGTCGTGACCCGCAGCGTCGGTGCCGGGGCCGCCGCCATTATCGCGGAGTTGCAGGAGATCGAGGAGATCCGGATCGGGACGGCCACCGTCTCGTCGCCGAACCCGCCGACCAACGCCGGTGCCGGTGACAGCGTCTTCCTGATCGGTAACTTCTCGACGACGAGCCTGAACCTTAACACCGTTACCATCGATGGCACGGAGGGGAACGACACCGTTGACATCTCCGGCCTGACCTCGGCCCACCGGATCGTATTCCATTCCAACGGCGGCGCCGACACCATCGTGGGAACGCTACGACCTCAGGACGTCATCGACCTCGCGCCGGGCACAACCCTGGCCGACTACGTCGAGACGCAGGCCAACGGCATGACGATCCTGACGCGCGGCACGCACAGCATCACCTTCGCGAGCTCCGGCACGCCGACCTTCGATACCGTCCCGGCGACGGGCGGGACTCAGCCTGGCGGCGGCACCGTCGGCGACGGGACCGCAAACGGAGGTGGGACCGCCACGGGCGGCGGGTTCGCCCTCACGCCGGCGGACCTTGCCGGAATCAAGGCCCTCGTCACTGGGCAGGCCGTCGCCGGGGGTGACGACGACGCCAACGGTGCCTCCGGCGTGCGCGAACTCTCGGGCGTCGGCAACAACCTGACGCATCCCGGGTTCGGGGCGGCCGACCAGCCCTTCATCCGGCTTACCGAAGCCCATTACGGGGCCTTCGACCCGGCCACGGGCAACAACGCCCTCAACCCGCTGTTCACCGGGCTCGATCCACGCGCCATCAGCAACGTGCTGGGCACCCAGGAAGCCGATCTTCCGCACCAGGCGAATGGTGCGAACATCTTCTTCATGGCGTTCGGCCAGTATTTCGACCACGGCCTCGACTTCCTGCCGAAGTCGTCCACGAACGGGACCGTGGAGATCGGCGGTCCGGGCTCAGTACGCAGTCCCACGAGCGACAACCCGGTCGATCTCACCCGCGGTGAGGTGTCCTCAATCGATGCGAACGGCGTCCCGCAACACCTCAACAAGACCTCGCCCTTCGTCGACCAGAACCAGGCCTACGGCTCGCACGAGCTCGTCGGACAGTTCCTGCGCGAGAGCGATGGCCACCAGGGCGTGGGCGCCCACCTGCTGGCCGGGCTGCCGGACCCGTCCGATCCCGCCTTCAACCTGCTCCCGACCCTGCGTGCCCTGATCCAGCACCATTGGGAGGCCAACACGATCTTCCACGATCCCTCCCTGCCCGGCGGCTCGATCAGTTTCCGAGACTACTACTCGAACTTCGCGACACCGGGACATGCGGCGGGAACCCTCGTCGATCCGGCAACCGGCGCGTTCGACCCCGGCATCGTCAGCGCCATGGCGGCGAACTTCATGGGCAGCGGGAACGCCCTGCTCCTCGACACGAACCCCTTCGTGAACCTGCTGGACCACTTCGTGGCCGGCGACGGCCGGGCGAACGAGAACGTCTCCCTGACGGCGATGCATACGATCTGGGCGCGCAACCACAACTTCCACGTCGACAACCTCGTCGAGTCGGGCTTCCAGGGTACGCCGGAGGAGGTCTTCCAGGCCGCCAAGATGATCAACGAGGCGGAGTACCAGCGCGTCATCTTCACCGAGTTCGCCGACCACCTCATCGGCGGCATGAAGGGCAACGGCTCGCATGGCTTCGGCGGCTACGATGCGAGCGTGGACGCGCGCATCTCCGAGGAGTTCGCTTCCGCCGTCTACCGCGTCGGGCATTCGCTCATCGGGGAAAGCCTGACGGTCTTGGGACCGGATGGCCAGCCGCGTCAGGTGCAACTCGTCGACGCCTTCCTCAACCCGACGAACGATGCCGGCGCCTTCAAGGCTCCCCTTCCTCCCGGTTACGTGCCTCAGCCGGGCTATGCCCAGCTCGGCGCGAACGCCATCCTCGCCGGCGTCGCCACGCAACCGGCCGAGGAAGTCGACTTCAACATCGTCGACGCCGTGCGCAACGACCTCGTGCGGATCAACGCCGACCTCTTCGCCTTCAACGTGGCTCGCGGCCGCGATGTCGGCCTGGGAACCCTGAACCAGGTCCGCGCCGACCTTCAGGCCTCTTCGGATCCGTACGTCCACGAGGCGGTGGGCTTCGCCGGCGATCTCCGCCCCTACGCGTCCTGGTCGGACTTCCAGGCACGGAACGGCTTGAGCGACACCGTCATCGCGCAGTTCAAGGAAGCCTATCCGGACCTCGTCCTGACGACGGCCGGGGAGCGGGCGGCCTTCGTGACCGCCAACCCGGACATCGTTCTCCATGACGGGCCCAACGGGACCAAGGTCGTGTCCGGCATCGACCGCGTCGACCTCTGGGTCGGCGGCTTGGCCGAGAAGCACATCAACGACGGGGTCGTCGGGCAGACCTTCTGGGTCGTATTGCACGAGCAGCTCGACCGCCTCCAGGAGGGTGACCGGTTCTACTACCTCGACCGATTCGACAACTTCGACTTCTACCAGAACCAGGTCGACGGTCAGACCTTCTCCGACATCGTCACCCGCAATACCGGGTTGACCGGCCTGCAGGAGGACATCTTCGCAGTCAGCAACGAGGACGCGCAGCCCGGCGGTGGAACCGGTGCGGGCACTGGAACCGACGTGGGAACCGGAACGGGCACGGGCACCAATGATGGCACCGGTGTCGGCGGGGGCGGCACGGGTACCGGCACCGGCGATGACACCGGAACCGGTGGCACAACCGGCGGAAGCACCGGTGCGGATGACGGAACCGGCACCCAAGCAGGCTCTGGGACGGGGTCTGGGACGGGGTCTGGTGGAACGACCGGAAACGGTGCGGGTGCCGGTGGCACGGCCGGGGGCGCTTCGGGCAATGGCGCCGGGTCCGGCACGGGCTCAGGCGGCACGACTGGAGGAACCTCAGGAAACGGCTCCGGGAACGATCATGGGACCGGGGGCCATTCGTCCGATGACGACGACGGCACCGACGTGGCCGAGAACGGAGACGATAGTCACCAGGGCGGCACCACGGGAGGCGCTACCACCGGCGGTGGAACGGTCGGAGGCACGACCGGCGGCGGGACAGCGACGCCACCGGCCGAACTTCCGGCAAGCTTGGTGGCCGGTACCGCGGGCGATGATGTCCTATCCGGGACTTCCGGCGCCGACACGATCCTAGGGCTGTCCGGCGACGACCACATCTTTGCCGCCGACGGGGCCGACGTGATCCGCGGTGGCGACGGGAACGACTTCGTCGATGCCGGTGCCGGGCGCGACGTGGTCTTCGGCGGGGCCGGTGACGACGACATCCTCGCCGGCGCCGGCGACGACATGCTCTACGGCGACGGCGGCGCGGACCGCATCCTCGCCGGGGCCGGCAACGACCTCGTGACCGCGGGCGCCGGCAACGATGCCGTCATCGGCGGGGACGGCGACGACCTCTTCGTCGCCGAGGTGGGTGACGGCAACGACAGCTACTGGGGCGACGAGGTCGGCGGCGGCACCGGCAGCGACACGCTCGACATGTCGGCGATCACCGCCAACATCACGGCCAACCTCGGTACCGGCCTCGCCGGGCGCGGCAGCGTCACCAGCGCCCAATCCGGGTCCGACACCCTCTGGGGCGTCGAGAACATCGTGACCGGCTCCGGCGACGACCACATCACGGCGAGCGACGCCGTGAACGTGATGGATGGCGGCCTGGGCGCCGACATCTACCACTTCCAGTCGGCCGCCGCGGCCAACGGCGACACCATCGCGAGCTTCCAGCCCGGCGACAGGATCGACCTCAGCGGCATCGACGCGAACCAGGGCGTGGCCGGGAACCAGGCGTTCACGCTCGCGACCGGGGCGGCCTTCACCGGTGTCGGGCAGCTGCTCGTCACCCAGGAGAGCCGGGCCGACGGCGACTACACCATCGTCGCCGGGAACACGGGTGGCGATGCGGCGCCCGAGTTCAAGTTCGCGATCAAGGGAACGCCTGCCGCCACGGCGGCGGACTTCACGCTCTGACGTCCGTCGGGCCCCGCTTAGGGGCCCGACCCCTCCATCCGGCCGCCGGGGGAACTCGTCATGCGCACCAAGGACCAGAAGCAACTCGCCAAGAAAAGAAGCGTCGAGCGGCTCACCCGTCATTTCGGGATGCCGTTCGTCTTCCTCTTCGGGATGTCGGGCATCATCAACGTCCTCGCCCTGACCGGCTCGTTCTACATGCTGCAGGTCTACGACCGCGCCCTCCCGAGCGGCAGCCTGCCGACACTCGTCGGCCTGTCGACGCTCGCCATCGGCCTCTACCTATTCCAAGGCATGTTCGACGTCCTGCGCCAACAGATCCTCGTCCGGATCGGGGCGCAGCTCGACCGCCGCATCGCCCCGCTCGCCCAGCGCGTCTCCATCGACATGCCGCGCTTCGGGTTCTCGGCGGCGGAATCGATGGAACGCAGCCGCGACGTCGATACGGTCCGCGGCTTCCTCGGAAGCCCGGGCTTAGTGGCGCTCTTCGACCTGCCCTGGACGCCGGTCTTCCTCGTGTTCGTCTACATGCTGCACCCCTGGCTCGGCATGTTGACCATTGCGGGCGCCGTCCTGCTCACGTTCCTCACCATCCTGACGGAACTGACGACCCGCCGGTGGACCGGGGCGACCCAGCAGGCCGTGGTGGCGCGCAACGCCATCGGCGATTCGAACGCACGCAACGCCGACGTCCTGAAGGCGATGGGGTTCTCGGAACGGGCGGTGGACCGGTATCGCCTGGCCAACAACGAGCACCTCGAACTCCAGACCCGAACCACGGACATCGCCGGGACGTTCGGCGCGATCTCGCGGGTGCTACGCATGATCCTGCAGTCGGCCGTGCTCGGCCTCGGCGCCTACCTCGTCATCGGCGGCGAGCTCTCGGCCGGAGCCATCATCGCGGCCTCGATCACCTCCGCCCGCGCCCTGGCGCCCATCGACCAGACCGTTGGCAACTGGAAGGCCATCTCGGTGGCCCGCACCGCCTTTGGTCGCCTCAAGGAGACGCTCG
The DNA here is from genome assembly GCF_008040045.1 of Methylobacterium sp. WL8. Classification (NCBI taxonomy): domain Bacteria; kingdom Pseudomonadati; phylum Pseudomonadota; class Alphaproteobacteria; order Hyphomicrobiales; family Methylobacteriaceae; genus Methylobacterium; species Methylobacterium sp. WL8. The sequence goes on from NZ_VRVF01000032.1 coordinate 32,995, forward strand.
TCGCCCTGTCCGGCATCGACCGTCCGATGCCGCTGCCGATGCCGCTGTCGTCCCTGCGGGTCAACTCGGTCACCGTCGCGGCGCCGGGATCCGGTCGGGTGCTGCTGTCGGACGTCGGTTTCGAGCTCAACGCCGGCCAGGCTCTCGGCGTCATCGGCCCGAGCGGCGGCGGCAAGACCACCCTCAGCCGGGCGCTCACCGGCATCTGGCCGGTCCTGCGCGGCGGCGTGCGCCTCGACGGCGCCGATCTCCCCCAGTGGGACGAGGAAAGCCTCGGCCGCATCATCGGCTACCTGCCGCAGGAGGTCTGCCTGATGGACGCCACGGTGGAGGAGAACATCTCCCGCCTCGCGGAAAGCGCCGATCCCGCCCTCGTGGTGGCGGCAGCCCGCGCAGCGGGCGTGCACGAGATGATCCTGCGGATGCCCGACGGTTACCGCACCGAGCTCGGTCCGTTCGGCACCGCGCTCTCGGGCGGACAGCGCCAGCGTATCGGCCTCGCCCGTGCGCTGTACGGTAGTCCCTTCCTGCTCGTGCTCGACGAGCCCAACTCCAACCTCGACGGTGAGGGCGAGGCTGCCCTGGCGGCCGCGATCCTCGGCGTCCGCGCCCGGGGTGGCATCGCCGTGGTCATCGCCCACCGTCCGAGCGTGCTCGCCGCCGTCGACGTCATCGCGGTCATCCAGGACGGCAAGATGACCGCCTTCGGTCCCAAGGAAGCCGTCCTCGGCAAGGTCGCAAGGGAGCGCTCCTCCGTGGAGCGGGTGACGGCATGATGATCGAGACGAAGGGCACCAAGACCGGGACATCCCGTCCGGACGAGACCACGAAATACGATGCCCAAGGCACCAACGCGAAGTCGGGGACGCCGTACTACCTGGCGCTGGCCGTCGCATCGTTGGCCGCATACCTGAAGTCTCTGTTCAATACCCCGGTGCATGCCGAGGCCGAGGCCGCGGATGTGGAGCCGCAGCCGAAGCCCGGCCCGAAGCTGGTCGCCCTGACACCCTCGGATCAAGAACCGGCCGCCAGGGAGCCCGATGGCCGCCTCGCCGGAACGTCCGGGGTGGCACCCGGGTCCGAGGCGCCGGCCTCGGAGTACGATTCCCCGGCCTTTCTCCGCACCAAAACCCTTCAGTTCGCGAAGCCCGATCCCCAGCCGAACCTCAACGACTTCAAGGCATCCCCGGTCATCCCGACGCCGGAGAACGACAACCGCGGAGCTGCCTCTGGTGGCGGTGGTGGCGGTGGCGGCCGGGACGAAAGGCCATCGGATGCCGGGCAAGGCGAAAACGGTCCGCATTCGGGGAACGGCGTCGACGAACCCGTATCGTCCACCGAGAAGGGCGGGTCGCCCACATCCGAACATTCCAACGGACCTGGGCGGGATGCCGACCGAGAAGATGCGGCGAATCCCGCCGGTGGCGTGGGCCAACCCGCCGACGGACCCCGCAATACGGGTGGTGGCAGTACCGTTCCCCCCAATGACAACCTGCCGCTGGAGGATGAAAAGGGTGGAACGGACGGGCGACGCAACCGCGCCCCGATCTCGTCGGGGCCCGTTCTCCTGGCGAACACGACGGGTTGCGCCCTCCTCGCCATCGCGATGACGGACCTCCTCCGCAACGTTCGGGATCCCGACGGCGACGTGCTGTCGGTCCGCAACGTCTCGGTTTCCTCGGGGGCGCTGTCCCCGGACGGGGACGGATGGATCTTCGACGGTGACGCGGTCGGTCCGGTCACCATCACGTACGAGGTGACGGACGGAGAATTCTCCATCGCCCAGACGGCCAGCTTTAACGTCGTCGAGCGCAATCAGGTGACCGGTTCGAGCGGCGACGACATCATCCTCGGCACCCTCTGCGCGGATGCCATCGACGGCGGCGCCGGTAACGACATCATCGACGCCCGTGCCGGTTCGGACCTGATCGATGGTGGCCTGGGCGACGACCACATCGTCGGGGGCGCCGGGGACGACACCATCCTCGGCGCGGCCGGCGACGACGTCATTTTCGCCGGTTCGGGCGCGGATGTCGTGTCCGGAGGGACCGGCAACGATCGCATCTTCGGCGAGGAAGGCGACGATATCCTCTTCGGCGATGCCGGCGACGACCTCCTGGATGGCGGGTACGGCAACGACATCCTGATAGGCTCTACCGGGAGCGACATGCTGTTCGGCGGTGCCGGCGACGACCGCCTGGACGGAGGCGAGGGCAACGACCTGGCGTTCGGCGGCCTCGGTCGGGACGCGGTGTCCGGAGGTGCCGGCGACGACCGCCTGGAGGGCGGGGAAGGCGACGACGTCCTCTTGGACGGTTCCGGCCGCGACATCGTCCTGGGGCAGGAGGGGGATGACGTCATCGTCGCCGCGCTGGACGGGGATGACGACCTCTTCGATGGCGGGCTTGGTCGGGATACCCTCGACCTCACCGCCACGACGTCCGGCGTCACGGTCGACTTGGCGGCAGGGACGGCCGTCGGTGCCGAGATCGGTCGTGACCAGTTGGTTTCCGTGGAGGTGGTGCGTGGTGGATCTGGCGCCGACGTCATCGGCGGCGATGCGGGCCCCAACGACCTCTTCGGCGGCGTCGGGCGAGATCATCTTGCGGGAGGCGCCGGAAACGACCTCCTTGACGGCGGCGCGGATTACGACGTCCTGTCGGACGGCACCGGGTCCGACACGGTCCTGGGGGGCGGCGGTGACGACGTCCTGATCGTCGCGACCGACGCCGATGCCGACCGCTTCGACGGCGGGTCCGGCGAGGACACCCTCGACCTGACCGCCACGACCTCGGGCGTCGTGGTCGACCTGATGGCCGGGACCGCGGTCGGGCGCGACATCGGCACCGACGCCGTCGCATCGGTCGAGGTGGTGCTGGGTGGCTCGGGCGACGACGTCCTCTCAGGAAGCTCCGGTGGCGACACGCTCCTGGGCGGCATGGGGCAGGACCGCATATCCGGTGGTGCCGGTGACGACCGTCTTGATGGCGGATCGGGCGCCGATACCCTTCTCGACGGAACCGGTTCGGACGTCGTGCTCGGCGGCGCCGGCGACGACGTCATCACGGCATCCTCCGATGGCGAGGCCGACAGCTTCGATGGCGGTGAAGGCCAGGACACCCTCGACCTTTCGGCGGCGCATTCCGGCGTGACCGTCGACCTCATCCTGGGCACCTCGGTCGGCGTGGAGACGGGGCAGGATCACGTCGCGGGCGTGGAGGCGGTGGTTGGCGGGTCCGGGGCCGACGTTCTCCTCGGTAGCACCGGTGGCGACAGCCTCTCCGGAGGCGACGGCGACGACCGTCTCGTGGGTCGTTCGGGGGACGATGTCCTGGACGGAGGCGGAGGTCGGGACACGATCCTCGACGGGGCCGGGCAAGATACCGTCCGCTCGGGCGCAGGGGACGACCGGATCGTCCTGGCCATGGACGGCGACGACGACCGCATCGACGGCGGCGAGGGCTCCGATACCCTCGACCTCGGCGGGGCGACCGGGAACCTGCTCGTCGACCTCGTCAATCACGTGGTGTCGGGCACCGAGCTCGGCGAGGACCAAGTGGAATCGATCGAGCGCATCGTGGCCGGGTCGGGTGACGACCGCTTCGTCATCGGGGACGACGACGTGGTGCTCACGGGCGGCGGCGGGAACGATGCCTACGAGTTCCTCTCCCGGTTGGGAGCGCGGGAACCGACCCGTGCGGTCGAGATCACCGATTTCTCGGTCGGGGACCACGTCGACCTCCTCAACTGGTCGCTGTTCGAGGCTGGCGGCGGCACCGGGGGCAACTCCCTGGCGGATGCGATGGAGCGCAACGATGGCACCGTGTCGGGCATCCGATACAGGTCCGCCCTCCTCGGCGAGGGCGACGTGACCGTCATCTCGGCCGACCTCGACCGTGACGACACGTTCGAGACGACCATCGTCCTCGACGGGCACCACACCCTGCTCTTCATCGAAGGCCCGGTCCACCAAGCTGCATCGACCCCCACCACACCCGTCACCTGATCCCGCCGTAAGAGGTACCGGACCATGAGCACCCAAGCCGTCGGATCCCACCGCCCAAAGTCCCTTGCCGAGATCGACCACCGGAAGGAGCCTTCCTTCTCGGTGGTACCCCGCATCGCCTTCGGGTTTTCCCTCGTGATCGCCCTGGTGGTCGGGGCCGGGGGATGGGCCGCGACGACGGACCTGAACGGCGCGATCATGGCGCCGGGCTCCGTCACGGTGGACCACCATGCCAAGGCGGTCCAGCACCGGGACGGCGGCGTCGTCGGCGCCATCCTGGTCCGTGACGGGCAGGCCGTAACGGCCGATCAGGTCCTCATCCGGATCGACGACGCCCAGACGCGGGCCGAGCTCGCCATCGTGCGGGGACAGCTGGTCGAGCTCGCCGCCAAGAAGGCCCGCCTCCTCGCCGAGCGGGACGGGCTGCGCACCATGAGCTTCCCGCTGTCCCTGGCCGGCGTGGACCCCGAGACGAAGGCCATCGTCGACGGCGAGATGCGCCTCTTCAAGGGCAACCTCGCCAGCCGGGACAGCCAGCGTCAGCAGCTTGAACTCCAGATCGGACAGGTCACCGAGGAGGTCGCCGGACTTGTGAAGCAGAGGGACGCCAAGCGTGATGAGCTCGTCATCCTGACGAGCGAGCACGGCAAGCTGCAGGGACTGGTCGACAAGCAGCTCTTCGAGGGATCGAAGTTCCTTCCCATCAACCGGGACCGCCATCGGCTGTCCGGGGAGCAGGGCTCGCTCGAAGCCTCGATTGCCCGGGCGAAGGTGCGGGCGAGCGAGATCCGGGTGCAACTCCTCGCGGTCACCGACACCGCGCGCACGGAGGCGCAGCGCGAGCTCGGCACCGTGGACGCCAAGCTCGCGGAACTGGGCAACCGTCGGATCGCCCTGGAGGACCGACTGACCCGGACGGAGATCCGCTCGCCCGTCACCGGCATCCTGCACGAGCTGAAGACCTTCACGGTCGGCGGCGTCATCACCCCGGCCGACGTGCTGGCGACCGTGGTTCCGGAGGACGCGCGGCTGAAGATCGAGATTCACGTCGCCCCGTCCAGCATCGACCAGGTCGGCGTAGGCCGGGTGGCGAGGGTTCGGTTCACTGCGTTCAACCAGCGCACGACCCCGGAACTGAAGGGGCAACTCGTCTACGTGTCACCCTCGACGTCCAAGAGCGCCAAGGACGACGCCTTCTACGTCGGATACGTCGAGCTCGACGCCGGGGAGATGAGCCGCCTCGGGATTGGGAAGCGCCTGGTGCCCGGCATGCCGGTCGAGGTCCATGTCGCCACCGAGGAGCGCACGGCCCTGTCCTATCTCGTCAAACCGATCCAGGACCAGTTCAGCCGTAGCTTCCGGGAGCGGTAGGATAAATGCGTGGAATTCCACCATTTGATGGCATCCCTGTTTCCGGCGACTGGAATGACAGTTTTCAGTCCAGAAGTATTTCTACTCGATTGTCAATTTAGTGATTCCGCACAATAATGTGATTCATATCTGCGCGGAGGACTGAGTCGATGGAGCATCGAGCGGTTGACATAACGGCTTTCGACCAAGCGCAGATAGGCATCGACCGCGAGCGCTTTCTCGGGATGGTCGTCAGGGTCCTCAACAGCACCCTCGAAGACACGGTCGGAAGCCGGGAGACCAGCGGGTTCATCAACTTGGTGGGACTGGCGATCTCGGAGGAGATCGAGGCGGAATACCTTCGTGCAGCAGGGACCTCCAGGCTGGACCTCAAGGCGACCATAGGGGCGCTGATCGACCTTAAGCGACGCCTCGGAGGCGACTTCTACGTCATCGAGGAGACGGCCGAGCGCATCGTGCTCGGCAACCGGCGGTGTCCCTTCGGCGACCTGGCGAAGGAGTCCCCGTCGATGTGCATGGTGACCTCACACGTATTCGGCCACATGGTTGCGGAGAGCCAGGGCTATGGACGGGTTACGCTCGCAGACACCATCGCCCGCGGCGCCCATGGCTGTCGGATCGTCATCGATCTCGATCCCGACGCTCTTGACGACGGGGGACAGGCCTACTTCGGGAAGGCCGACGCCTAGGTCCGACTTCGACACCCTCTTCGAGTTCGTCCCGTCCCCCATGCTCCTGGTCCGACGCATGGGCGAGGTCGAGGCGGCCAACGCAATGGCCCGCGAGGCCCTGCCAGGGCTCGAAGTCGGCTGCTCCCTCCCCGTCCAAGGAGCCGTCCGCGACGAGTTCCTGCGTTACGTCGACCGCTGCGCCTCCACCGCCGCGACCTTGCCCGGCGTCTTGTTCCTCCAAAGGGGCGACGGCGGGTTGGATCGGCATTCCTGCCACGGCATGCGCGCGAGACTGCATGGGTTCGAGGGGCACGCGCTGGTCCTGCTCCACCTCGATGCGCCGGCCCTCGACCGGCGGTTCCGGTTACTGGCCGCCAAGCTCCACGATGCCCGCCGCATCATGCAGGAGCGCAGGCGACGGACGCTGCAATTGCAGTCCCTGATGCGGGAACGAGAGGCATTGCTCGTCCGGATGGAGGCCGACGCGGTCGCCCGTGTGTCGGCGGAACGGGAACGGGACGAGGTCCTGGCGCGATTGTACCGCGCCGGCCAGGACGAACGGCGCCGGCTCGCGCGCGACCTTCACGACCATGCGGGCCAACACCTTGTTGCGCTGAACTTCGGGCTTAGACGTCTCCTGCCGCATCTGATGGGCACCACCGCGGCACAAAACGAGCTCGACGGCCTCCTCGGGCAGGCACAGGACGTCGGCGAGGCCCTGAGGCGGGTGACCCTGGCGCTGCGTCCCGCTGCCCTCGACGAGTTCGGCTTCGTTACGGCCCTGCGCTACCTGGTGGACGAATGGAGCCGTGCGACGGGCATCGGGACCGAGATGCAGGTCTGCGGGGAGGAGGTCCCCTTGCCGGCCGAGCACGCCATCACGCTCTATCGCCTGAGCCAGGAGGCGCTCACGAACGTGGCCAAGCACGCCGGTCGACCAAGCTATGCCTCGTTCGTGCTCCTGTTCAGCCCGGGTCATCTCACGTTGACAGTCGACGACGACGGTGTGGGATTCGAGGCCGACGAGGCGTCCACCCTCTCGCTCGTATCCCAGGGCAAGCTCGGGTTGATCGGGATGCGCGAACGCATGTCCCTGGTCGGGGGCACCCTGGAACTGGAATCCTCGCCCGGCCAAGGGACTTCCGTGATAGCGCGGGTCCACCTCACCATTGATGCCCCCCACCATGCCTGACCGTGCTGCGATCCGCGTCATCCTCGCGGACGATCATCCCGTGTTCCGCCACGGGGTCGCCGACCTTCTCGCCGGCACGGGCGAGGTTGAGATCGTCGCCTCGGTGGACACCGGAGCGACGGCCGTGCAGGCGGTGACCGAACTCGTGCCGGACATCGCCATCCTGGACCTTGCCATGCCCGACATGAACGGGGTCACGGTGATCCGTAAGCTCGTCGAACGCGGAAGCCCGAGCCGGGCCATCATCCTGAGCGTCTACGAAAGCCGGGTCTACGTCGACCAGGCCTTCGAGGCCGGCGCGGGAGGGTACGTCCTCAAACGCTCGGCATTCCTCAACATCGTCCAGGCCGTCCAGGCGGTCCGGTCCGGAGGAACCTATGTCGACCCGCTCCTGCCGGGGCACGGCGTCCGCCATGGACGCGTCGTCGCTGTGCCGTCGGACGAGGCCCAGAACTCGATCACGGCACGTGAAAGCGAGATCCTTCGCTTCGTTGCCTACGGCTACACCAGCAAGGAGATCGCCGGCCGCGTGGGGGTGACCTCGAAGGCCGTGGAAGCCCAGAAGGCCCGGGCCTGCTGCAGGTTGGGCATCAACAGCCGTGCGCAAATCGTCCAGTTCGCCATCCTCCAGGGATGGCTTCAGGGTGAGATGACGCTCCGGTGAGTTCGGCACCCCGGGCCCACCTGGTCCGGCTGCCGTTACCTACGGTGGCCGTGGCGGGCCAACTGCGAGGTTCGTGGCCTGGCCGTCGCCATTGGCCGCGGTGACGGCCCGGTCGAACGCGTACCCAACGATGGACCGAGGGCTTTTGATCGCCGACGGGCTGGGACCGTCATGTCTCGAACCGAACCGACGCGCAGGGCGGGCGGGCCGCTAATCCTCGCGACACTCCCGAGCGTCGCAAACCTCTTCCTCTATCTCTTCATAGAAGTGAGCCTTCAGGTCGGCGCGTGTTACCCCTTTTGCGGTAAGTTCCGTTAGCGCGGCCTCGATGATGGGAACTGCCACCTTCGAACGTTCGGCTGCCAGCTTCGCTTCGGATCGTCGGCGCGCGATAGCCTCTTCCCGCTGCTTCTCTCGTTCGGAATGCTCAGGCTGGACCGCAGCGTCCGGGGACGGGTCTGAGCCAGCATCCTGGCTCTGATAATAGATCAAGGCCAAGGCAAGCGATGCCAAAATCAGAAGCGCGCGCATCCCCTAGATAGGGCTAGATTGAACGCTTCGGCAATCGATCCAAGTCGTCAATTGAGCCTGCTGCCCGATACCGGATGAAACTGCTCGACATAAACGTCTTATCATAGGCGTCGATGACGCTTCGATCAGACGAAAACGTCCATTTCCGCCGTGACGGGCAAGGAGGGGGGATGCCGACGCGTTCGTTGATGCGCCTGACGCAGTCAGAGGGCGAAGCGGTGCCACCCACCTCGCCTGCCTTCTCCTCCAGGAACCTCCTGAAGCTGGTCGAGGACATGGGCGACGTCGGCTTCTGGACCGCCGACATGCGCAAGGACAGGGTGGAAGCCTCGGTCGGGCTTTATCGCATCCTTGGCCTCGATCCGGCACAGGAGATGAGCTTCGGGATCGGCCTGGATCTGATCCACCCCGACGACCGGGCTGCCCATGGCGACCAGATCTCCGTGCTGCGCAGCGGGCAGCCGATCACGCGGGAGTTCCGGATCATCCGCCCGGACCGCACGAAGCGCTGGATCCTCCACCGTGCCGAGGTGATGCTCGACCCGGACGGCAGGCCGAACCAGGGCATGGGCGTGGTGTTCGACGTCACGGGACGACACGACAGCGTCACGTCGATGGAGCAGCGTCACGCCCGCTTCAACGCCCTCCTGAGCGCGACCGCGGCGGTGTTTTGGATCAACGGACCGGACGGCGAGCCCCTGGAGATGCCGCAATGGCAGGCGCTCACGGGCCAGAGCCACCTGGAGATGAGCGGGCAGGGCTGGCTCGACGCCATCCATGCCGACGACCGCGATCGCACGGCGGCGGCGTGGTCGACCGCGGTCTCGCACGCCACCCCGTACAACACGGATTACCGGGTGCTGTGCGCCGACGGCATCTACCGCTGGTTCAATGCGCGCGGGGTGCCGATCCTCGACCATGACGGCTCGGTGCGGGAATGGGTTGGGGTGTGCCTCAGCGTACCCGGACGGAACCGCTACGGTTTCTCTAAGGGTGCATCCGGGGGGGCGACCTACGCATCGGACGACGGGGAGCCGATCGTCACGCCGGCCCAGATCCGTGGTGCGCGTGGCATCACCGGCCTGTCGAAGGACGAGTTGGCTCGACGGGCGAGCGTGTCCGTCTCGACCATCGTGCGCCTTGAGGACGCGACGTCTTCCATCAAGCCTCGCCCCGACACGCTTAGGGTGGTGCGGCAGGTGCTGGAGGAGGCCGGCGTCACGTTCACGTTCGAACCCGGCGCCAAGCCCGGGCTTAGGGAGACCTGATCCGGATTTCCCGCAACCGAAGGCGGAGGGCTTCGGCCGAACGCGATCCCACCCCGGGACCGGCGCATGGTCGACCCCGCCGCCCAGGTCGCATCCGCGTTCCTCGTGCGCTCCCGTCGAGGACGTGGCGCGTGCGCCGAAGGCTTGACCGCCGGACCGCATTTCATGGGGGCTGCCGGCTTCGCATGCGGCCCAACACGAACGATCCGGACGTTTTGCCCGTTGGAGGCCCTTGCCCGGCGGGCGGGCTGACCTGTCACTGCCAAGCAGTCGCTACGTTCTAAACAATGGATGCATCCATGAAGTACGGTGACCGGTAGCCGCACCAATTGAGGATGGAGCGTCGGCGATGATTTGTCGTACAAGTGATATCGCTGAAATGCTTCTACCGAATACGTATCCCGGATGTCAGAAATGATCAGATTCCCAGTGATCGCCTGCATGCTGGTATTCAGCGTTGGCCTGCAGGGCGTCGCCCTGGCTGGCCAGCCCGGACCGGATTGGATGCCGGTGGAGCAGGTCAAGCAGAAGCTCATGTTGTCGGGATACACCTCGATCATCAAGATCGAGGCTGAGGATGGTCATTGGGATGGGGAAGGCATGAAGAACGGCAAGGCGATGCAGTTCGACCTTGACCCTAAGACCGGGGAGATACTCGGGGAAGTGGAAAGATAGAGGCCCTCCGGCCACTGGTTGCGGTATCGGAGCTCGAAGACCCACTCGCGCACACGTTCGAAGGCGATGTCGTTCGTCGGCGAAATCATGCTTGGCCTTCCTCGGATCGGTCCGCCGTCGCGTCCGCATCCACCGGACGACCGAGACGCCTCGCGATGGTTGAACGCACCGCGTCCACCGCGAGCGCCGCCGCCGCCAGGGTGCGGGGCTCACTCGTCCGCCTCATCGCATGCCTGGCGATGCTCGCAGCGAGGTCGTCGGTCTCACCCGCCATCGCCTCCAACCTTACCCGATCGGTGGCACCTCGGGCGTTCGAGCGGATCTCCAGCAACCGCAGGGTCGCGACCTCGATGCGCTCTCGGCGGACGCGCCCCACACGCTGACGCAGCCATGCGGCGACCGACCCGAGGCCACCACCGAGGATGGCCACCAGGTAGATCCAGCTCTCGTAGCGCTCGATGAGGCTCTCCTGCTCGCGCTCGTAGTAGTCGATGGCGCCCGGGTGGATGGGCAGGCGTGCGCTCGTCGAGCCAACGGTGGTGTCGTAGGCCGGATGTGTCACGTCCTCCGCCGCGGGCGTGGCCTCCGACAGGAGCGTCCGCATCTCGAACAGGTGCTGGGTCACCTCCGCGGCGACGCTCCGGGACAAGGTCGAACGGGCCATGAGGCGGTAGGACGACCCGACCGTCGGAACGTCCTCGGCCGGGAGGCGTGGCTGCCCGTCGTAGAGGCCGGCCGGGATGGTGACGGCCTGCAGCCGGGGAAGCCGCGCCAGGGTGGACGCGGCGTCGGGTGCGCCGAACAGCGTCGCCTCCCCGTTCGCGTCCGCCCCACGGACGATCCCGACGATGCGTTGCGCGGCCGCCGACGTCGGCGTGGTCAGCAGGATCACGGCGGCGATGCGGCCCTCGGAGAGGAAGCGTCCGATATCCCCTTCCTCGACCGGGGCCAGGGCCACGACTTGTCCGGGCACCACGCCCTCGGGAACGTCGTCCCGCAGTTCCAGGCCGTGGCGCCGCACGAGGGCATGGTCCGCCTTCCGAGGTGCCAGGATCCCCAGCCGCTTGCCCGCGAGGGCGGGGAAGCCGTCGATGCCGGCCTGGCGAGGCGCGACCACGAAGGTCGCCTGCTCGCGCAGGACCGCCAGGGTGAGCCCGTTGCGCGGCAGCAGGACGTCCGGCCGGACCATGGCGAGGTCGGCCTTGCCGTCCCGGAGGGCCTCGGCACTCTCGCGCACGCCGTCGAAGGGCACGATCCGCAGCCGGATCGACGACTTTCCCTTGGCCAAGGCATCCGCGTAGGCCCGCATCAGGGCCGGCTCGGAACCCCCGTTCGACGCCTACGACGGTCCTCCCTGCCGGGAACCCGTCCGTCACCGGCCGGGACGCCTCGCCCCAGGAAGAGGGTGGTCGTCGGTGATCCGGCGCCGACCCTCATCGATGGTTCAAGGGCCTTCGACGGGATCTGCCTGCGGCGAGACCTTCGTGATCGCGGCCTCGGCGACACCGGAAGGTCTTGGAGGCGGCCTCAAGCACGGGGCGATAGAAGATGCCGTCGTCGGCACCTGCGTCGCCTCGGCCCAGGGACGACGTCTCACTCATACCGCCGAATGCGCCGGGGTCACGCCCCGGCCATCTAAGCGGGCCGTGATTAGGCGACGGCCCAAACCGGGTCCGGATCGACTTCGGTTCGTTCGGGACTGTTCTCCATGCGCCGTGTCGGGCGCGAGACGGCTTCCGAGGCTGTCATGACGGGTGCTTAACCGTCCGGTCAGACCCCATGCGCGACATTCGTGGCGACCAAGATTGGAAACGCCCGGTGATGTCCGTCCCCGACCGCCTGATGCGAGCGCTGACGTCCAATCGGAACTGGGTCGCGCTCGGCGTGCTGGCGCCCATCGGCATGCTGGTGATGTCGGGGCTCATGCTGCTGGACCTCAGGCGCGACGCCTGGGACAGGTCCGAGCAGACCTCAGGGAACCTGCTGCAGGTCGTCGAGCGCGACATCGCCCGCAACGTCGAGCTCATCGACCTGTCGCTGCAGGGCATCGTCGACAACCTGCGGGCGCCAGAGACTTCGGAGGCGAGCCCGCGGACGCGGCAACTGATCCTGTTCGACCGCGCCGCCACCGCCAAGGACCTCGGCGTCCTACTGGTCATCGACGAGTCGGGCGAGATCGCGGTCGATGCGGCCGCCTGGCCGCCGCGCAAGGGCAACTATGCCGACCGGGAATATTTCAGGGCCCACAAGGCTCGCCTCGACCTTGGCCTCCATATCGGCCAGCCGCTGGTATCGCGCCTGACAGGCGAGCGCATGCTTCCCTTCAGCCGGCGCATCTCGAAGCCTGACGGTTCCTTCGGCGGCGTCGCGCTCGGGACCCTCAAGCTGGCCTACTTCACCCGCCTGTTCGACAGGATCGGCCTCGGCCGCGATGGCGCGATTAACCTTTACCTCCGGAACGGGACGCGGATCGCGCGCCACCCTTATGCCGAGGCCGACATCGGAGTGAACATCGCCGGCACGCCGAACTTCGACCGCTTCGTCCGCGAGGGCAGCGGCGCCTTCATCGGGACGTCCGTCCGCGACGGTGTCGAGAGACATTACGCCTTCACTCAGGTGGGCGACCTGCCGCTGATCCTCAACGTCGCCGTCGGCACGGCCGACGTCGAGGCGCAATGGCGGACGAAGGCGCTCGGCATTGCCGCCATCGTCCTGGCCTTATGCGGGGTGACCATCGCCCTATCGCTTCTGTTCGGCCGGGAACTCAGGCGCAGGGCGGAGATGCATGCCGAGGTGGCCCGCCTATCGTGCACGGACGCGCTAACCGGCTTGGCGAACCGCCGCCGGTTCGAGGATGCCTACGCACGGGCCGGCGCGGACGCACGCCGGACCGGCGAGCCGATGTCCCTGCTCATGGTCGATGCCGACCACTTCAAGCGCATCAACGACAAGCATGGCCACACCGTCGGCGACGAAGTGCTCAAGGGATTGGCCATTTGCCTTCAGGCCGGCGTGAACCGGCCTGGCGACCTGGTCTGCCGGATCGGCGGCGAGGAGTTCGTCTTGCTGCTTCCGAAGACCGACGAGGCAGGCGCGCTGCGCGTCGCCGACGAGGTGCATGCCCAGGTGTCGCGACTGACGGTTGGCATGGCCGGCATCGCTGCGGGAGCGGTCACCGTCAGCATCGGGACAGCCTCCGGTGTCTCCCGGGCGGAGGATCTCTACGCTCTGGCGGATGCGGCCGTGTACGAGGCCAAGGCGGCGGGTCGCAATCGGACGCGAAGCGCTCCGTCCGAGATCTCGGGGAGTAAAGGCGGGGAACGTCTTCGCGTGATCGCCGCCTGACCGTCGTATCGTTCACCTGCGAGCGGGTTCCGCGTCTCGCCGCCATCGTGGCATGGCCCCCCACCCTGCGGAGCACGGCACCGCCTGGTCAAGTAAGCCATCAGGCCGCGACGTCGTCCTCCGGCCTGCGCCTGCGGTAGCGCCCGCTGCCGTCGCTCGCGAACAGCTTCTTGAAGTTGATCCGTTGGTCGATCACGCCACGGAGCAACTCCGGCCCCCACTCCCCGGGATGGTCCTCGGCCTCCTTGCCGAACTCATGGCCGATCCGCTTCGCGATGTCGCCGAGGTGCATCGCCTCCCGCTCCGGGAGGATGTTCCATATCTCCTGCGCCACGGTCCGCCAGAACGCCCGGGCCTTGACCATCGCCACGTGAACCTTCGGCCGTTCGAGCTCGTCCACGAACCACGCGATCTCGCTGAGCTGGGCCTCGATGAAGGCGTCCCGCGCGTCCACCATCCCGAGCGCTTTCTGCCTAAGTTCCCGCTCCGCGGCGATGGCCTCCGCGATGCGCAGGCGCTCCCTCACCATAATCGTTGCGGCCTCGGCCTCCGCCGCCTTCCACAACGCCACGCCGGGCCCTCGCCAGCCCCGTCTCGACCGCTTCCGGCAAGCCCGCGAGCTCAATGACCAGGCTGTACACGCGCTCCCGGGTCCACTCCGCCAGATGCTCGCCAATCGGTTGGTTGTTGCCGGCCCCCCCAGCGTTCAGCTTCACCCGTGCCCACACGGTCCGGAGCGAGACGCGCTCCTTGCCCTCGGCCCAAATTCGGTCTGCAGGTCGGAAGTTCTCCCGGGGAGCTTCACTCAGCGGAGAAACGGCTGTTCCTTTGGCGCAGCAATCGAAAAGCGGTTGGGCAGTGCTTAGTTGGTCCTACCTAGACAGCGGGCTTCAGAATAACGTCCGCTTACAGGCAGGCGCCGAAACGCGATGAGCGGCCGGGTTGGGTCGGGGCCCGTCCGTCCGCTCTACGACTGGGTTGGGTGGATTTCCGCCGGTCCGCTTTCGGGCAGCAACGCAAGAAAGCGGACGCTATCGCCGCGCCCGCTTCCGACCCTTTGCAAAAGCCCGGAACGTCCGCTAGCCGGCACCTTGATGATGAGCCTTCGCGACCGGGTTGGGTAAAAGGCGGTCTGGCGGCTTGTTCGAATAGAGTGGCGATTAGGGACCGCGTTCACCGCTTGCCTAGGAGTGCGCGGACGCCATCCAATGCGTGAGCTTCGGTCGGGTTTCGAGGAGGTGCGGGAGGTGTAGCTACAAGCGTCCTCACTGACCTGCCGTGATCGTCTTTTCGATCCGGATCGGCTCCGCGACCGAGCAGGAACAGGACTAGGGACCAATCTCCGAAGGCGGCCGACATCGAGGCGGGCGTGCTGCCAAGTGACATGGGGTGATCGACGTGAGCCCCCTCCTTGAGGATGCGGTCCATCCACGCAGTATCCTGTCGAAGGATCGCGTTCGCGTAGGAGTTGGTGAACCCTTCTTCTCGGGTCAGCATCGGGCGAGCCTGTTCGTGGGCATAGAAGGCACCTGCAAGGGTCGCGAGGATTGCCATGACCCCTACAAAAGCTCCCCAGATTGCAGTGTGGGTTACCGCAAGTAACGTAGAATTGGATTTGCGACCAGCCCACGCTTTCAGAACCGCCAACACCGGTAGAAGAATGGGATAGCTGACGACTGCACAAAGGACCGCGAGCCAAAGAGCGATTTCTCCTGGGGTGGCCTGACCAGGAACATTCAGGAGCACCGGGAGGATCAGGAGGATGCAGAGCACCCACAGCGACCAAAGCACGACGGCTGCAAAGACTGCGATCAGGCGTCGCATCAACATGGTGTTAGCGCATCCTTCCAAACTTCCGCGTCGAGAAAGGTGCGGGATCAGCCGGAATTAAGTAGAAGGCGATCTTTCGTATCATATGCGGCAGACAAAAATTATCTGTGATTAGAATTATAATCGATTGTGTTTATACTGCAAGATAGTAAAATTGTTGTGATATTTTCCGGCCTGCTTTAACGCGAAGTTGGGAGTTTTTTTGCACGTCCGCTTCTGTTCGTGTAAAGTATCAGAGCTGACATAGCGGCCGCACGTGCTCACCTCCTGTAACAGTCCGTCTCGTGGCTTCACCTTAACCCTGGAAATATCAAGGCCACAGTCGCTCGCGCGTCCAGCCTCCTTGGTTCTGTTGCCGATAGCGCAAACGCGTGTCCCTGCATGTTATCCGCCAGCCTTTCCTGGTCGTCAGGATGGACTGCGGCGGCGGCGAGCGCCTGGCTGATCTCACAATCTGCAAATCCGGGGTCTCCGGTTCTAAGCCGCCGCGTTCGAGGTCCCGTTCAATCAGTGCTGGCGCAAAGGCGCATCGTCGACGCCTCCCGGTGAGCGGTGAAGGTACTTCGGGTCGAACTGCGCGAATGCCTGCAGCGCCTCGACGTCCGGGAAGGAGTAGTACCTCCCCTCCCGTCTGACGAGGCCCGTTCCCCTGAGCTTCTGGAGCGTTCGGTTGACGTGCACGCTCGACATCCCCGTCGCGTCACCCAGGTCCGATTGTCTGAGCGGAAGCTCGTAGCCGTCCCGACCCGCAAGTCCGACCGCCTGGAGTCGCCAAAGGAATTCGCAGAGGAGATGGGCGACCTGCCTCTCGGCCGTGTGACGGCCCATGTTCACGAGCCATTCGCGCTGGATCGCCTCGTCCACCAAGCTGGCCCAACGCAGGGCGCGGTTCAGGGTCGGGTGGTTGCCCGTGAGGTCGTCAAGGACCTGGCGTGGAATGGAGACCACCTCACAGGCGTCGATGGTGCCGATGCTGTGGTCCACGGCACCCAGGATCGCGACGTTGAGGTCGCAGATGTCCCCCGGGATGACATAGGCAACGATGGACCGGGTGCCCGCCGCGAGAACTTTGTAGCGGCACGCGAAGCCGCTCCTGATCATCTGCACGTGATCCGAAAGGTCTCCTTCCCAGGCCAGGTCCGTGCGGGGTCGAACCCGGCGCCCGCGGCAACTCGCAGACCTCAGCGCCGACCTGTCGGACTCGGAAAGCGTAAACCTGCCCTCAAGCTTCTGGATGAGTGGACTGAGCATGTGCCCTCCGTGGGCGTGCTCAATATCCAGCACGAGGGATCAGTACCCGATATTCGACATCAGTGCGTGAATACCGGGCCAAGCTCGGTGGACCGTCTGGTCCGGGCCTTCCCAACCCGGCGGGCCTGCACCGTCGGCACGTGGGCGGTACCCGTCGGCTTCAGGCGACGATCCCATCGGCGGAATAGGGGACCGTTCCAACACTGGTCATGAGGCTCACGAGCGGGTCGTGGGTCTGCGCGCAGGCCGATGCCCATTCCCTGACCGATGCCAGTCCGGACTCCACCTCGCGGACGATGTCCGAAAACATGTACGGTTTCCCGAGCAGGCGTGTGCCCGGCGGCAGGTCGTACCGATGGTGCCGTCCGATTGCCGAGGTCACGATGATGCCGATGGACGGCCAACCGTGGTGAACCAGGTGGGCGAGGGCGACTCCACCGCCGACGATGCTGCGTCCGGTGATCAGCATGCCTACCGGTGCCGGACCTTCGAGGACAGCCAGCGCTTCCGCGGCCGTGCAGACCTCCGTCGTCGCGTAGCCGGCATGCTTCAGGGTTTCGGCGATGGCCCACCGAACGATGCGGTCGGTTTCCGCGATGAGGATGGTGACAGGTCCGCTACAGGACCCCACCACCGCTTCCTCCGGTCCCGACATCGCGGTCGTCGCGATGAGACCCTCCGGTGAACATCGACAAGGCGATGCAATCGCCTTCGGCGTCACTCCCAATCCCCGCTGTCAAGGGTGCACGCGCCGTTGGTCGCCCCGGCGATGGCCGACATGGCGGCATCGAGGGAGGCGTGTCCCCGTTTCACGTTCTTGAGCAGGCCCCACGCTTCGGGCAAGATCCGGAAATCATCACCGGTTCCTGTCTCGCCAATGCTTCCGAGGTTCCGTCCAAGACGGTCCTTCAACGTCCAAGCCTTACCCGTTGGGCCCGTAGGTGTGAGAACGACATCCATCAGGTTGATCCTCGATGACTCGGCAAGCCGCTACCGTATCAAGCCGTCAGGCAGCGATCCTCGCAGCGATGACGCTCGTCTCGTCGAGCGCAGCCCGGATGATCTCGGCCTGCACGAGTATCTTGTCGGCATCCAACTTGGCGGCAGGGTCCGTCGCCCACCACAGGCCGTTATCGATGCCGCGAAGCATTCCCGTCAGGCGTTGGTTTTGAAGCGTCAAGGCTTCGATGGCGTTTCGGCTGTTCACGGCGTTTCCTGCTGAGTTCCAGCAAGTGATACACGTTAATTTCAGAATATGCGAGAAATATCGCCCGACGCATATTTTCTAGAAAATTTTAATGGGCATAGATATTAAGCTGTCGGTATTGCAATTACAAAATATATTAAACTATATAGCAAATAACACAGCTGGCGCTCAATTTAAAGACGCACATCGTGCAGACTACGACCTTATCTCATAGATCGGAGTGGAACTCGATCACAGTAAAACAAATATCAGGGTCGCCTCTCAAACGGTCTTGTCGTCGTCAAGGAAGCCTAAAATCGATAACACATGTCGACCATATTTTTTGTGAATTCTGTGTTTGGCCATCTTTCACAACGTGGGCATCGAGGCTCCACTCCGCACCCGCGGAATGATCCGGCAGGCACCTCAAACCAGGATTGAGTACGTGCCATCGGCGACCACGGGCAGCATGATTGGCTGACAGCCTGATCGTAGCTGGTCGCGCTAATTGGCCACGGCATGATGCAGCGATGGCCGATTGAGCCACCCGTCGGAATGTCTCCGCGAAGAGTCACAACGCCCAACGTCCTTGGCTTGCCGGGCGCGCGGTAGGAAGGTCGTCTTCTTTACAACGCGCACATTTGCAGCTCTTTTGCGCCTCGTACTCGCCGGACAACGGTCAGGAACAAACGGGGATCTGAACCCCCGACCATGGGGATGAGGTAATGCTGGATCTGGGATCACCCCACCGAGAGTGGGCCGGTCTGATCACGGCGGGAATCGCTGAAGCGGCGTATGTCCGAGAGGACTATGCACGACGACGGTCTGCCGAAGAGGCACGACAGCGGACGCTGGCACTCGGCCGCATCGTTCAGACGGACATCATCCCCCGGCTGATGTTGCTCGATCGCGGCGAGAGGCAGGTCCGGTCGGACATCCTGCCGAAGCTCGATACGGAAGCGGTCGCCGGCTTCACGGACCTGATCCTCGGGCACGACGTCAGAGCACTCATGGACGCCTTTTCCGAATTGATGAGGAAGGGCTATTGCGTCGACGACCTGTTCCTCGATCTTCTGGCACCGTCTGCGGCCTTGCTCGGTCGCATGTGGGATGACGACCTGTGCGACTTCATCGAGGTCACGGCCGGCCTCGCCCAACTCCAGTTCCTTCTGGCCACGTTCCGGTCGGACGGAGGCATCGCTCCCTATGATGATGGGCGTCGTATCCTCCTGATGGGGGCACCCGGTGAACGCCACACCTTCGGCTTGGCGATCGTCGAGCAGTTCATGCGCAAGGCCGGCTGGCATGTGGCGAGCGGCCTGGCCTCCAGTCCGGAGGAAATCGCCGATCTCGTCGGCTCGGAGTTGTTCGGCGTGGTGGGTCTGACGCTGAGCCGGGAGAGCCACCTCGATCAACTCGCTATCTCGATCCAGGCGGTACGGCGGGCGTCGCTCAACCCGTCGATCGGCGTCATCGTCGGGGGACCCGTCTTTCTTGAGCATCCGGAATATGTCGAACGGGTCGGCGCCGACGCCTCGGCGGTCGACGCTCCTACCGCGGTGCTGCTCGCACAAAGACTGCTCTCGTCTTCTCAATCCAAACGCTCGACATCGCCCTGAGGCAAATCCATCCTCGCCGAGGCGATTTCTCATCGCTCGGCCTTCGCGTGAGCGAGTGTGGATTCATCGACCGATCCAAGTGACTGATGGGATCTCGCAGCAATGTCTCTCGTTCAGCTCATCTATGCCTCACGGCCTTTCGGATTCGATCAAGCGATGCTCAACGGCATCCTCTCGCAATCGCGGCGATGCAACACGCGCGATGGGATCACGGGCGCCCTCATTTGCCGGGCGGATGTCTACATGCAGTTGCTGGAGGGCACGGCCGATGCGCTGGATGCGACCTATGCCCGGATCTTGAGGGACGACCGACATCTGGAGATCCGGCGCATATCCTATCAGACCGTGACGGATCGATTATTTCCCACCTGGGCTATGCGTGACGATCCCGCCCGTTCATGGATGTGGTCGCAGGCCGAGGTTGCCGACGGAGCCATAGATCGGGCCACTCCTCCACAAGCGATCAAGATATTCGAGCGGCTTGCTGCTCAATCCGAGCACGATGTATCATAGGCTTCCGTGAATAATGGCCTGATGGATGAACTTGGGATGCCTTCTGACTGACTTGACCCGCACCTTTTCTCGAATATCGGTACAGACAGGGTTCGAGCAGCGTCTAGCTGATCCAGGTAGGAGTGCCCATCCATGTTCGACGAATACGGCATTCCGCGCGGCGCGGAATTTGACGAAGCGGCGCTGCCCAAACTTTACCATTTCGTCTACTGCAGTCGGGCCGCGGGGGGCGTTGACGACGCCGAAGTCGCTCGCATCGTCGAGACGGCCCAACGCAACAATCTCGCCCATGGTATCACCGGGGTGCTCGTGTTCGGCAGCGGTGTCTTCTTCCAGTGGATCGAGGGGCCAGCCGCCGAGATACGGAAACTGATCGCAACCCTGCATCGCGACAAGCGCCACTATGACATCGTTTCGCTCAGCCAGAGCGAGGAAGAACGAGAGCGTCTCTATCCGAACTGGGACATGGAGAAGGTCGAGGCCGGAGACATCCGCCTTGTCCTTCAGGATGCGCTTGAGAGCACGGACGATAAAAACAACCGCGTGGCACTCAAGCGAATTCTCAAACACCTCGATTCCGACTCGCTCAATTCGCTTGGGTGAGGTGGCAGGGGTCGGTGTATCCCTGATGGCAGATCTTGATGCAGCTTGTACCACTCAGTTGCGTCCGACGCAGAACGTCTGCTTAGGGGCAAAGGGCTAAAGTCCGCTTCCCTGAAGAGTTTCGGGCGCCGCGAGGCGTACGAAAGTCGTGGAAGAACGAACCCGCGGGATGGCGGGCGCAGAGCTATGGGGATTTGGGCAGACCGTCGACCCCAGCGAGGGACGGAAGGCGTGTGA